>JAAZDA010000307.1 GCA_012512995.1 Clostridiales bacterium
GTATATATGTCCGCAGATTTCAGGTCTGCTCAGAAGATCCATAAGAATATGGATACCGAGATAACCGGTGACGCCAGTCAGAAGCACATTGCCCAGGTTTTTCTTCTCAGGCTTTTCGTTCTGGTGTTTCTCCAGATAATCATCAATACCAGTGTAATCCAGAGTATCTATAGGGAATTGCTCCTCTTCCTCCTTATTATTGAATAGTTTGTCCGCAAGCAGTGTCGGTGTCGGGTAATGATAAAGACTGTCATATTCCAGCTCACCAGGCTGAAGTGAAAGCCCGACCTCTATCTCAGTCAGTAGCTGTACCGCCATCAGTGAATCTCCGCCGTGTTCAAAGAAGTTATCGTCTAAACCGACTCTTTCCTTGCCAAGCACTGTCTCATATGCCTTGCAGATTATCTTTTCAGTTTCATGCTGAGGCGCACGGTAACTATCCTGGATCGTAACCGGGATTTTTGACAATGCAACAGTATCTGTCTTGCCGACCGGTGTACGTGGCATCTCGTCCATCTGAATTAAAGCATCCGGAACCATATGTACCGGCAACTCTTTGGCAAGTTCCTGCCTGAGAGCTTTCATGTCTGATTTGTTTTGCGGGTCACCTGAGAAAAAAGCCACAAGATGTTCATTACCGTTAATGTTCTGCACAAGACAATGAGCCTCCCGTACTGTAGGATAGTCCTCCATTTTCTTCTCAATTTCAGACAGCTCTATTCGCAGGCCGCGCAGTTTGACCTGTCTGTCGCGGCGTCCTTTATACAAGATTCTTTTGCCGAGAAAGCACCCCATATCACCGGTATGATAAATGCGCTCACCATTCCATAGAGTGAAAACATCTCCTGTTTCCTTTGGCCTGTTCAGATATCCGATTCCAACTCCCGCTCCACCGATGCAGATCTCGCCCTCGGCTCCATACGGCACCTGTCTCCCGCCTCTGTTTAGCAGAATTACAACGGCATTTGCAATAGGTTCACCTATTGTAAGTCCGTCGCCCGCTTCTGTGATCGTCGCCCCGATTGTCGCCTCAGTAGGGCCGTATCCGTTGTAAAGCCGTACGCCATACTTATCACGAAGGAGTGTAATCAGGCTTTGATGAAGCACTTCACCTGCCGAGAGGACCATCTTTACATTTTTGATTGCCTCTGAAAACGATGGATCTGACAGATATGACAACAGCCTGCTGGGCGTGCAATGAAGAATATTCGCGCCGTGCCTGTTAATGCACATGGCAAGAGTTTTGGCATCGTACATCGCCTCTTCTTCAGCAAGTTCAATAAACAGACCGTTGAAGAGCGGAACAAAGATTTCAAAAAGGAAGATGTCAAAACTCACTGATCCTATCGCTGTAAGACCCGTTCCACACTTGACCATATCACGATTAAACGGGTTATTGTCAGGATCCGTAATATTCACAATTCCCCTGTGGGATAGCATGACTCCCTTGGGCTGTCCTGTTGTTCCTGAAGTGTAGATGATGTACGCAGGCGCATCCTGATGTAATTCAGGAAGAGGCTCCGGATTCTGATTCTGCATCAGCATATTGACATTAAGGCATGGCGTTTCGACATCTGCCATCGCGGCCGTAACATCAGAAACCAGCAGGTATTTCACATGAGAATCTGAGAGCATGTAGTTTATGCGTTCCTTTGGATATGCAGGATCGAGCGACAGCCACACCGCCCCGACCTTGGCGATTCCCAGGATCGTAGGTATAAGGCGATAGTCACGGCGAAGGAGGCACCCAATACGGTCACCAGGCAGCACTCCTTTTCTTACGAGTTCATAAGCCATAATGTCAGAGAGCATATCAAGCTCAGCAAAGGTAAACATATTATTTCCGACGTAGACTGCCGGTCTGTCCGCATATTTACTCACCGCCATGCGGAACTTTGATGGTATTGTTTCCATTGTTGAAAGTGGAATATTCTTGCCACGTACATTATTAAGAATTGCCATTTCCTCAGCGCCCAGTATCGTCATTTTTCCAAAAGGCAGCTCCCTGTTCTCCGACAGGATTTCCATAATAGCATCCAAAACATATGATGCCTGTTTTTCACTATATACGCCGTCGCGCAGGTCGAATGAAAATGTCATACCCTCCGCTGACAAAAATGCATTAAGTGTGAAGTGCCCCTGCATAGCCCCGGCCACTGAATATTCCACCTTATGCCTGATTGAGGATTCAAGTATAAGACGGTAAAAATTGAATCCGTACGCTGACGGAAAGCAGTCCATTCCCGGATCACCGGAGAGTTGGTGCAGAATATTTGTATAACCGCAGCTCTTGTGTTCTGAAGACAGCCTTGCAGCCGCCTGCGTCTTCTGACAGATCTGTATAAGTGTGTCATCAGGTGATACAGTGACACGGACCGGTGTCAGCAGTAAATAGCAGCCCAATGTTTCGCGTTGCTTTTCTGTGCGGTTCAGCCGTGGCATCAGAATGACCACATCAGGTTTTCCGGTCACACCGGCAAGATAACTGACATATACTCCCGCCAGGGCATACGCCAGAGTTACTCCTGCACCGGTGCTGAGTTCTGTAAGCTTTGCCATTGAGTCTGCAGTGAACGCCCGCCTGTATTCTGTGAGATACTTCAAGATCATCAAAGAATGACGGCGCGCCAACTTCTTTTCCGGCCAGAGCATCCAGCACCTGCTGAGCAAAAAGGCTCATGCCAAAGCCATCCAGAATAATGTGATGGAATCGCACAAAGAGCATCGTCCCGCCCTCTTCAAGTGGAATAACTTCAGGAATACAGAGTGTATCAGGAAAGTCCATGGGCTGCTGCTCCTGCACTGCCATCTCCTGTTCCAGTATTTCTCTCGGCAATGACGGCTGAATCGTGCATTCAGGCACTGCTCTTCCGCCGGGTTCCCAGAGCCAATTGCCGTCTTCATTCCTGAGTGCCGCCGAGAAAATGTCATTACCATTAATGACCGATGTGACGGCTGCCCTGACAGTCTGCACATCTGAATCCGGCATATATAATCTCAACGCGATCGTATTTAATGCGCTATGAGGAAACGCGAGCTCACTTCGTAAGATTTCAGTCTGGGAAAGACCAGGACTCACCATTTTCTCCATATTCGTACCTCCTTATATACACTTTTTGACCCAGGTATCATTATAGACAAGTTTACTACATTGATTATTCTTAACCTTCGAATTGCATGAAATCGACATAAATCAACATGAAAGGCACCTTTGGGTGAACATGTCGGCCACAATCCAGGTGCCATAATCTTCCGGCAGACCACTGCCCCGGATTATTCAATAAAACAGCGGCAGGAATAATAGATTTCCTGCCGCCATGGATTCCGAAATGCAATTTTTTCATTTGTTCGTTGTCACTACAGTTTCTTTATCCTCATTATCTTCCACCGCCATCCTGCCCTGTAAGCGAAGGAGTTTCTTTATTCAGTATTTCCATGAACTCCTCGCCTGTGATTGTTTCTTTCTTATACAGGAACTTTGCCAGTTCTTCAAGTTTGTCGCGGTTTGCTGTGAGGATATCTACTGCCTTGGTGTGCTGTCTGCGGATGAGGTCTTCGACCTGACGGTCGATCTCGTTCGCGGTCTCAGTCGAGCACTGAAGCGATGTGTCGCCGCCGAGGTACTGGTTGGTCACAGTCTCGAGCGCCATCATGTCGAAATTCCTGCTCATGCCGTACTGTGTGATCATGGCTCTGGCGAGCTTCGTCGCCTGCTCGATATCATTCGAGGCGCCTGTTGTAATAGTCGAGAAAACAAGTTCTTCCGCGGCTCTACCGCCTGTGAGTGTTGCGATCTTGTTCTCGAGTTCTTCCTTATTCATCAGGTAGTGATTTCCCTCGTCGACCTGCATCGTGTAGCCAAGTGCGCCGGATGTACGTGGGATGATCGTGATCTTGGTGACAGGTGCGGAGTTCGATTGTTTTGCCGCAACGAGCGCGTGTCCGATCTCGTGATACGCAACTGTCCATTTTTCTTTGTCGGTAAGGATCGCGTTCTTCTTCTGATAGCCAGCGATGACGACTTCTATCGATTCCTCGAGGTCGGCCTCGCTCGCAAATTTGCGGCCATCGCGGACGGCGCGGAGTGCAGCCTCGTTGACGATATTGGCGAGCTCGGCGCCTGATGCGCCTGAAGCCATACGGGCGACCTTTTCGAAATCGACGTTTTCAGCGATCTTGATATTCTTCGCGTGGACTTTGAGGATGTCGATACGACCCTGAAGATCAGGGAGCTCGACCGGAACTCTTCTGTCGAAACGTCCGGGACGTGTCAATGCCGGATCAAGTGAATCAGGGCGATTTGTCGCAGCAAGAATTATGACGCCGTTATTGCTGTCAAATCCGTCCATCTCGGTGAGGAGCTGATTCAGTGTCTGCTCGCGCTCGTCGTTGCCGCCGAGTGCTGAGGAATCACGTTTTTTGCCTATAGCATCGATCTCATCTATGAAGACAATGCAGGGTGCCTTTTCCTTGGCCTGTTTGAAGAGGTCGCGAACTTTGGAAGCGCCCATTCCGACGAACATTTCCACGAATTCAGAGCCGCTCATGGAGAAGAAAGGGACATCTGCTTCGCCGGCTACTGCCTTGGCGAGCATGGTTTTACCCGTTCCAGGAGGGCCAACGAGAAGAATGCCCTTGGGCATCTTGGCTCCGATTTCCTGATACTGACTGGGATTCTTGAGGTAATTGACGATCTCTGTGAGGTTCTCCTTGGCTTCATCCTCACCCGCGACATCTGAGAATTTAATGCCATCTGAAGATTTGACATATACCTTCGCGTTGGAACCGCCGCCCATTCCGAACATCATGGAATTTGCGCCGCCCTGTTTGCTCATCAGGCGCTTGGAGAGCCATCTGCCGAGGAGCCAGAAAATAACGAGCGGAAGCACCCATGCGACCAGGAAACTGATGATGGGCGATTGCTGCTCTGTGATCGTACCTGTAAATGACGCGCCGCTGTCGTATAGGCGTGTGACAAGATCCGGGTCACTTATCATGCCCGTGCGGTAGACCTGCGACTCGTCCTTATTGGTAAATAATATCTCATTGGAACTCTCTTCTATCTGGACGGAGCCTATTTCTTTATTCTCCGTCATCTGCATGAATTCGCTGTAGTCGACATCCTTTATAGACATCTCATTGATCTGCGGAACCATCACGAGGTTCAGGAGCAGAAGCAATACGAGTGCTCCTATTGCGAACCCCACCATGGGCTTCCTGGGTGGCTTTACTTCATTCATAGTATCCTTTCATGACGGAGCTGTCTTTGCTTCATCTACGCTGCGCCAGGCGACAGTGCCATTTGTTTTCACGGCCTGCGGCGCGCGACTTGCAGGCAATTGTGTCTGCTTCGTTTCACTTTATTGATTGTATCACCAATACCCGATAATCCACGCATTTCCCGAAAAGTTAAGAAAAATGTCAGACATTATTCCCCATCTTCATTCCTTCAATATAC
>JAAZDA010000308.1 GCA_012512995.1 Clostridiales bacterium
GTGTAGAGTCACTCGGTGGAATGCTTGCAGGTTCGCTTGCTTCCGGAGTGCTCCTTGCCATAATGATGGCTAATGCCGGTGGAGCATGGGACAACGCGAAGAAGTACATTGAGGGCGGAGCTTTCGGTGGAAAAGGAAGCGAGACTCACAAAGCAGCTATCGTCGGAGATACTGTTGGAGATCCGTTCAAGGATACATCCGGTCCTTCGATCAACATCCTGATCAAGCTGATGACGATAGTTTCACTTGTATTTGCACCTGTATTTGTTCACTTTGGCGGAATACTTTTCTAAGTCATAAGAGATCAACGAGGTAACGGCATGATGCATGCCGTTACCTTTTTTAATTGAGTGTATATGCATTGATAATAAAGGGAAAGAGTGGTAAACTAAATTATTATACATATATATGCAACACCCCAAAAGCAAGATCGTAAGGAGGATACAACTAATGCTGAATCGTTTGGAAGAGATCCGCAAACGCGGACTGGAGAAAATCGGAGAGGCTGCTGATCTTGATAAGCTTCAGGAAACACGCAGAGAACTCACCGGGAAAAAAGGGGAACTGACAGAAGTGCTCAAGGGACTGGGCAAACTTGAACCTGATGAAAAGCGTTCTGTCGGTATGAAGGCAAATGAGATAAAGACTTTTTTTGCCGACAAGATCAAAGAGAGAGAAGAGCAGATCATCGCTTCGCAGAGCGCACTCGATGAGGATATAGATGTGACGCTTCCGGGCACCATGGTACCGGGAGGAGCGCTGCATCCTATTACGCAGATGTGCTATGATCTGAACGACGCCTTTCTTTCACTGGGGTTTGAAATATTTAATGAGGATGATATAAGCAGCGAGAAATACGCTTTTGACAATCTGAACTTCCCGCCTGATCATCCTGCGCGCGCTACAATGGATACATACTGGATCGACGGTACAGAGAACAAGAACGGTACGGAGAGACTGTGCATGCGTCCGCATCTTACGGGCGCTTCTGTAAGATATCTGCTTCAGCATGGAGCGCCTGCCAGGTTTGTCTATCCGGGCCGGGTGTACAGAAACGAGAACACAGACGCGAGACACGAAAGGGCTTTTTTCCAGTATGAGGCGCTTGTTGTCGACAAAGACCTCTCTTTTTCATCTGGTAAAGTAATGATACAGACGATCCTCGAGAAAGTATTCGGACGTAAGATAAAAGTGCGCATGCGCGAGGGCTTTTTCCCTTTCACAGAGCCGGGATATGAGATCGACATGGAATGTCTGGTATGTGGTGGAAAAGGCTGCAGAGTATGCAACAACGTCGGATGGATAGAGGTGATGCCGGGCGGCGTCATCCATCCTAATGTGCTCAAGGCCGCGAATCTGGACCCTGACGAATGGTCGGGATTCTATACGAATATTGGCCTGGACAGGCTTGTAATGATGCGTTACGGAGTGGACGACGTGCGTCTGTTCCACAGCGCGGATCTCAGATTCTTATCGCAGTTCAAATAGGAGGTTGGCATGAAGGTATCACTTAACTGGATCAGAAGATATATAGATATACCTGCAGATCTCACTGACGAACAGATCGCTTATGATCTGACGATGAGAACTGTGGAGGTTGAAGATGTAGTAAATACTGCCGAGAAATATCACGACATAGTCGTCGGCAGGATCACGGAAATACAGGCGCATCCGAACGCGGATCTTCTCAAGATCTGTATTGTGGACATCGGAGAGGCTGAGCCTGTACAGATAGTGTGCGGTGGCAGCAATCTTTACGAGGGCGAGAATGTAGTAGTGTCTAAGCCGGGTTCGTTTGTCGTATGGCATGGAGAAGGCGAGCCTGTAAAAATCAAGGAAACAAAGATGCGCGGTGTTCCTTCGTACGGGATGATATGCGCGGCATCGGAAGTCTATCTCGATCCATTCTTTCATGACGATGACGAGAGAGTCATCGTTGATCTCGGAGATACTCCGTGTACACCGGGGCAGAATGTGGCGGAAGTGGTCGGCATGGACGACACGGTCCTCGAAATCGATAATAAATCACTTACGAACAGGCCAGACCTGTGGGGACACTATGGCATCGCTCGCGAGATCGCCGCGATCTATGATCTCAAGTTGAAAACGCTCCCGCATATCTCAATAGACAGAGATCTTCCGGGATTTCCTGTCGACATCAAAGAACCGCAGAAGTGCAACAGATATGACGCTCTAGTAATAGACAATGTGTATGATAAGGAATCGCCGCTCTGGATCAAATCTCTGCTCATAAACGCGGGGATGAGGCCTATCAACGCGATAGTTGATATTACAAATTATGTCATGCTTGCGGTAGGTCAGCCAACACATGGATTCGACCGCACTCATGTCGTGGACAAGATCATTGTCAGAAATGCGGCAAAAGGCGAGAAGCTCGAACTTTTGGACGGCAACAAACTTGATCTTACCGAAAGTGATCTGGTGATCTGCGACGCGGAGGAGCCTATGGCGCTTGCCGGCATCCGCGGAGGCAGAAAGGATTCCATACTTCCGGAGACAACGAGCATAGTGCTTGAAGTAGCGGATTTTACCGCAGAGACAATAAGAAAGACGGGAAGCCGCTTCGACGAGAAGACGGATTCATCAATAAGATACGAGAAGGGAATAGATACAGAACGAGTAGACCTTGGGATATCAGTGGCGCTCAGTCTGTTCAATGAAGTGTTCCCGGAGATACAGCTTGTTGCTTACGGAAGCCAGTATCCGGTGCACACCGAGAAGCAGATCATTGAAGTGACTCAGGATTTTCTTGATCGCAGGCTCGGAACTGTTCTCGAGAAAGACGAAATCAAAAAAATACTCACAAGATTAGGATATGACATTGAGTTTACAGATAATGGGTACATGGTCACGGCCCCTGTATGGAGATCGACCGGAGACGTGTCCATCAAAGATGATGTGCTCGGGGATCTTGCGCGTCTGATAGGATACGAGAACTTTGAAGCAAAGCCGTTCCCTGTAAATTTTGAACATGCTGTAAGACAGCCGAAGCAGAATCTCGACCGTAGGCTCAGGGAATATCTTGCTTTCAGATGCGGATTCAACGAAGTGTTCACATATCCGTGGATCGATGAGAAATTCATAGAAGCCGCGAACATCGATGTCTCGAAGGCCATTGATCTTGCAACTCCGCCGGCGCCTGAACTCAGGCATCTGCGTCAGTCGCTCATACCGGGGCTGCTCGAAGCTTCAATGAAGAATCTCCGGTATTTTGATGAGTTCAATATTTTCGAGATGGCTCAGGTGTTCGAAAAAGGTGAAATGCATCCGTCGTCCGATGAGGAGACACTTCCGATGCAATCCATGCATCTCGCCGGCATGCTTGTAGGAAATGACCCAAAGATGCTGTTTTTCAAGGCAAAGGGCGTGATCGAATCGATGGCAGGATATTGTCACATGGAAGAGATCACTTTGAAGCAGGAAACGCAACCGGGATGGGCAGACAACGGAACATATCTTAATGTAATCATGGATGGTGAGGTCATAGGAGATATTGGGATCGTTTCCGTTCCGACAATGAACAATGCAGGGATAAGGAGGACCAGCATCGCGGCTTTCGAGCTGGACGAAACGAAACTCGTACCGCTTGCTTCGCGAAACAACGAATTCAAACACCTCCCGCAGTTCCCGCTGGTAGAAGAAGATCTTTCGCTTCTCGTCGATGAGGATGTTACATGGGAGTCCATACGCGAAGCAATCAAATTCATGGTCAAAGATCTCCAGTTCGTGGAGGAATACAGAGGCAAGCAGATCCCGGACGGCAAGAAATCCGTGATGCTCAGACTCAAGATCGGCTCGGATGAGGGCACTATGAACGCAAAGCAGATAGACCGCAAGATGAAGGGTATAATCAGCGCGCTTCAGAAGAAGTGTAAGGCGGAACTCAGAGACGAATAACAATACCTGTACGGCATGCTAAAAGTGTTCTGGAGATATGATTTCATCCTGCACATAAAAGTCGACCATCCGTATATATCCGAGATATCCTATCAGATGAACTTCAAGACCACTGTGCTGCGGGTCCCTCAGCGGAAATTTATGTACAAACGCGGTCTTGAGATGAACGGCATCTATAAGGGAAAAGACATCGCTGAGCTTGCGAAGCGCATGGAAGAGATGGCGGGCACGGAAAGCGGAGCGATAAAGCGCGACAATGTCGTCGAGGCTTTTCTCGTAAAACAGGGAGGGTGTGATCTATATGGGATTCAGAACGCTGGAGATAAGCGAACCGTCAGAACTACATGTGGATAAGGGACAGCTACGGATAGAACAGAAAGACAAGACCGTGAGTATCCCGCTTGAGGATTTGGAAACAGTTGTATGCACAGGTGCGCAGATCAGGATATCAACAATGGCAATGATACAGATGTCACGTCATGGCGTGGGCGTAATGATGATGGACGAGAAGTATAAACCGGCCAGCGTCTTATACCCGGTCGAAGCATGTTCTCATCAGGCGCTTGTACTACAACGGCAGGCGGATATGGATCAAGGTGAACGCGATGCAATCTGGTCGATGATAGTCAGGAAAAAAATCGAAAATCAGGCACGTTTATTATCACTTCTTGGATTAGAAGGAGCAGATAGACTTATGCAGTTGTCAGCAAACAGCAAGGTAGAAGTAAATGACTTCGCAGAGGCTACCGCTGCAAAAGCATATTTTGCATCTTTTCATCCCGGACTCAACCGTAGAGTGACTGCTCCTATAAACAGCCAGTTGAATTATGGATATGCTGTTGTCAGAAATGCCATGATAAAAGCACTTATAACGACAGGATTCCAGCCAACCCTTGGCATTCATCACCATAATCAGTTTAACGCATTCAATTTGGCTGATGATCTCATTGAGCCGTGGCGACCGATGGTGGATCTTCTCGTATATGGAAGTCAATATCAATCTATTATTCTTGATAAGGATGAAAGACGTCGTCTAGCTTTGATCCTGCACAGCGCCTGTTCAATAAAAGGTTCTAAAGTATCTGTGATGTCAGGTATTGGTACAATGGTGCAGAGCTTCAAGCATTTACTCTTGAATGAAAATGATGCCCTGAATTTACCAGACATACTTCCATTTGAATTGATAGATACCGTTACTGAATGATGAGAGGATGATAAAATGAGAATAATTGTGATGCTGGATCCTCCAAATACACGAGGAACAAAGACCGCATATTCAGAATTTCGCAAATTCCTGGTCTCTGACGGATATATACGCATCGGAGTCGAGCTATATATGCGTGTTGTAGTAAACAGAAATGGGGCTGAAAAGCATTTGAAAAGACTTGAAAAATACAACCCCGGTACCGGCACGATACGTGTGTTCAAAATGACTGAAAAGCAATTTTCGAGCATGACATTTCTCACTGGTACTCCGAATCAACAGGAACAGATCGTTGGAGCAAATTGCCATATTGTATTGTAAATGATATAATATATAAAATAAGGAATGCATTTAGTAGTCGTTCTTAGAATACTACGATATGTTGAGTTTTACAAACCGGTAAAAGTAGGGTAGTATAAAAC
>JAAZDA010000309.1 GCA_012512995.1 Clostridiales bacterium
AGAAACAGCTCAATAAGAAGCTTGATGTCATAAAGGTCAAAACTTTTGATGAACAGGAAGCTGTGAGCCGCGAGCTTATGCTTATAAAGCTCAAGTACAACAGAGATAATCGCAGGGATATAATTGAGAACTGTGAAATATGCGGTGCATCGATAGTAGATATGAGCAGGAACCTTATGACGGTCCAGATGTGTGATACTCCTGAAAGGGTACAGATCTTTCTGGATTCGATGCGCTCTGTGAGTATCGTGGAAATCACCAGGACCGGGACTCTGGCTCTTTCAAAGTGTATAAATGGACAGTGAAACAGTTGACGCTTAGGGCCTGATATAAGAATTGCTCAGAAAATGATACAGAAGCTAACGTTGACTTATGAAATCACGGGCGCTATAATTGCGTTTAATTTCACCGCGGCGGACAGATGTCCGCACACAACGGATGGAGCAGAGCTGCTCCTGCAATACAGTCACACATGAGGTTGAAAATGGAAGAAGATGGGCAGATAAGACAGGTCGTATACCAATTGCTGGTTGACAATACATTTGGTATCCTGAGCCGCATATCGGGGCTCTTTTCCAGAAGAGGTTACAATATTGACAGCATTACGGCAGGTGTGACGGCTGATCCAAAGATCACAAGAATAACGATCGTAACGCATGGCGATGATGACATCCTGGATCAGATTGAGAAGCAGGTGGCAAAACTCATCGATGTACGCGACATACGTCAGCTGAAACCGGATGATTCGGTATATCGTGAGCTTGCAATGATAAAGGTAAGGTGCGATGCAACGCAGCGTCAGGGCGTTATCGCCGTGACAAATATCTTCAGAGGGAACATCATTGATGTGGCACCGGAATCTCTGATGATAGAGATTACAGGTAATCAGGGCAAAATAGATGCATTCCTCAGGCTGCTGGACGGGTATGAGATATTGGAACTCGCCCGGACAGGTATAGCAGGACTTTCAAGGGGAGTCGGAAATGTAGTATATCTTAATCAGGATAAAGACCTGCCGTGATATGGCTGTTTGCGTCGGACAGATTTTTATTATAAAACCAATCCAAAGAGGAGGAAAAGAAAAATGTCACAAGCAAAGATCTATTATCAGGAAGACTGCAACATGTCTCTGTTGGAAGGTAAAAAGATCGCCATTATCGGCTACGGCAGCCAGGGTCACGCTCATGCTCTGAACCTGAAGGATTCAGGGATGGATGTAATTGTAGGTCTGTATGAGGGATCAAAGTCTGTAGCAAAAGCTGAGGCTCAGGGACTTACTGTTTATCCTGTAGCAAAGGCCGTTGCAATGGCAGATGTAGTCATGATGCTTATTCCTGATGAGAAGCAGGCAGAGTGCTACAGGAAGGATGTTGAACCGAACCTCAAGAGCGGATCAATGCTTATGTTCGCACATGGCTTCAATATTCATTTCGGACTGATCAAACCCGCAGCTGATATTGATGTTACCATGATCGCGCCAAAGGCACCGGGACACACAGTGCGTTCAGAGTATCAGGCAGGCAAGGGAACACCTATGCTCGTAGCTGTTCAGCAGGATGCGACCGGTAAGGCACTTGAGTTGGCACTTGCTTACGGCGATGCAATGGGCGGCGCAAGAGCAGGCCTTCTCGAGACAACATTCAGAACAGAGACAGAGACAGACCTCTTTGGTGAGCAGGCAGTCCTCTGCGGTGGTGTCTGCGCTCTTATGCAGGCAGGTTTCGAAACTCTCTGCGAAGCAGGTTATGATCCACGCAACGCATATTTCGAATGTATCCATGAGATGAAGCTTATCGTCGACCTTATCTATCAGTCAGGTTTTGCAGGAATGAGATATTCTATCTCCAACACTGCTGAATATGGCGACTACATCACAGGACCTAAGATCGTCACACCTGAGACAAAGAAGACCATGAAGAAGATCCTTACAGATATTCAGGATGGCACTTTTGCAAAAGACTTCCTGCTTGAGATGAGTTCAGCAGGCGGACAGGTACATTTCCAGGCTATGAGAAAGCTTCACGCAGAGCATCCTTCAGAGAAGGTCGGCGCTGAGATCCGCAAGCTTTACAGCTGGAACAAGGAAGAGGATAAGCTGATCAACAACTGATCCTCAGTAAAGCACAACAATACCAGGTCAGCACACCGGCGTGTCATTTGCCGGTGTGCTTTTTTATACATCAAGTTTGTGCGGCGGACGATCCGCTAAGGCAAATGATATGCTATAATCACCCCATA
This sequence comes from Clostridiales bacterium, assembly GCA_012512995.1. GTDB lineage: Bacteria > Bacillota > Clostridia > Lachnospirales > Lachnospiraceae > CAG-791. The sequence continues at coordinate 2,239 of JAAZDA010000309.1, forward strand.
TGGACTAAAGTCTGAAACAAAGAAAGGCGGTCACACAATTATGGGAATGACAATGACTCAGAAGATACTTGCCGCGCATGCGCACCAGGACAGTGTACAGACGGGACAGCTTATCGAGGCAGATCTTGACCTTGTTCTCGGAAATGACATAACGGCGCCGGTCGCAATAAAAGAAATGGATAAATTTACAAATAAAGGTGTTTTCGATAAGGATAAAATTGCACTTGTTCCTGATCATTTTGTCCCGGCCAAAGACATAAAGTCAGCTGAGAACTGCAAGTGTGTTAGAG
>JAAZDA010000310.1 GCA_012512995.1 Clostridiales bacterium
CCCCATAACTGTGCTCTCAGGAATATCCTGAGCGATCTCAGCAAATTTTCCATTTTCTATGAGAATATCGATAATGCAATCAAGTCCTGAAGCGGGATCAATTACATGACCGTTCTTTATGAGAAGCATATGCAACCCTCCGTTACTGTTATACGTAACATAATTGTACCAAAGTTTTCATAAGACAGGGTTTATGGTAAAATTGTATACAATCCTGTACAAAATACGGTTGTCATCGGAGGCCGCTAAGAAAGGTACATATATGATCCGTTTGATATTGGGTTTCGCGTTTGCTGTGGTTTACCTGATCCTGGGTATAGTGTTTGAACTTATTGCTCTGATTATCGGCCTTTTCAGCAAGAAGGCCAAAGAAAAGTTTGTCATGGTGTGGGTCTCAGTAGGGCTTCGCGGCGTCGGCTTCTTTGGAGGAGCGAAGATCACGGTGCTTCACAGGGAGAATATCCCGACGGACAGGGCAGCCTGCTTTATTGGAAATCACAGAAGTTTCTTCGATATTATCTGTACATATCCATTAATGAAACGCCCGACAGGGTACCTTGCGAAGATCAACATGGAACATGTTCCACTTCTAAGTACATGGATGCGCAATATACACTGCCTTTTCCTCGACAGAAATGATATAAAGCAGGGCCTTGAGACAATTCTCAAGGCAATAGACCTGATAAAGAGCGGGGTCTCAGTATTTGTTTTTCCTGAGGGCACGCGCTGCAGGGAAGAGGGCACTATGCTGCCGTTCCATGCAGGAAGTTTCAAGATCGCAACAAGACCCGGGGCGCCCGTTGTGCCGGTGACGATAGTGAACACAGGAGCCATCTGGGAGGATCATTTTCCGATAGTAAAAGCGCAGCGTGTGATCATAGATTTCGGAGATCCTATCGAGACTGCCGGAATGAAGCCTGCAGACAGAACGGCGCTTCCTGAAAATGTGCGTGGCATAATGATGGAAACATACGAAAAGGACAGGGAACTCATCAAATGAAAGCCAGAATGACAATGACCGTTTCTGAAACGGAATAACTTCAAAGTGGAATATATTCCATGACGCTCGCCTTTCCGAAAAACACACACTTGACTGTGAACCCGGGGCAGTTCGTAGGAATTTATCCAAATGATCAGACTGCCCTTCTTCCACGTCCCATAAGCGTATGCAGGTGGGATGAAAAAGAAGACATGATACGGCTCGTGTACCGTATTGCCGGAAAAGGAACGAGAGAATTTTCCGGGGCGGGATGGGGCGATACATTCAACGTGACAGGGATGCTTGGCAACGGGTATGACCTGTCTGAGATGGCAGGCAAGAGTGTAATGATAATTGGCGGTGGAATCGGTATCCCACCTTTGCTTGAACTGGCATGCCGTCTTAAGGAAAAGCCGGGCACGCGGGTCACAGCTGTCCTGGGGTACCGCGACAGCAATATGTTCCTCAGAGAAGAATTCGAGAATGCATCGTACAGAGTCTATATTGCAACTGAAGACGGCAGTGCCGGAACAAAGGGAAATGTACTTGATGCTGTAAGAGAACAGGGTATTGCCGGCAACACTGACATAATAGCTGCCTGCGGACCGATGCCGATGCTGAGGGCAATCAAATGTTTTGCCGGAGAGCACGGGATAAAAGCGTTCATTTCGCTGGAGGAGCACATGGCCTGCGGTGTCGGCGCCTGCCTCGGATGTGTGGTAAAGACAAAGAATGTCGATGAACATTCACATGTACACAACGCGAGGATATGTACTGAAGGCCCTGTTTTTGATGCGGCAGATGTTGATATATGAAGATAGCGATGATCATGTAGATCAGTGAGAGGAAGACAACATTCTTGAAACCTTCAATGGAGATAAATATCGCAGGGGTAAAATTCAGGAACCCTGTCATGACAGCGTCCGGGACGTTCGGATCAGGTATGGAGTATGCGGAGTTCGTGGACCTTACAAAGCTCGGTGCCGTGGTGACGAAGGGGGTGGCTTCCGTCCCGTGGGCGGGTAATCCGGTGCCGCGGGTGGCGGAGACTTACGGCGGAATGCTAAATGCTATCGGACTTCAGAATCCCGGGATAGATGTGTTCTGCAGCCGTGACCTGCCTTTTCTCGAAGGTTTTGATACAAAGGTCATTGTGAATGTCTGCGGGCACACGGAAGAGGAATATCTTGAAGTGGTGGACAGACTTGCTGATGAGAAAAGTGTGAGCATGCTGGAGATAAATGTTTCCTGCCCGAACGTGAAGCAGGGAGCGATACAGTTTGGACAGGATCCGAAGTGCCTTGCCGAAATCACAGGAAAGATAAAGGACAGAGCAAAACAACCTGTCATAATGAAGCTCACGCCAAATGTCACAGATATCTCTGAAATGGCGAGAGCTGCTGAAGCGGGCGGAGCTGACGCAATATCACTTATCAATACGATCACTGGAATGAAGATCGATGTGGAACGGCAGAAATTTGCGCTTGCAAATAAGACAGGCGGATTGTCGGGTCCTGCGATAAAACCTGTGGCAGTGAGAATGGTATATCAATGTGCAGGGGCTGTGAGGATACCGATCATTGGCATGGGCGGTATCGCGACGGCTGAGGATGCACTTGAATTCATGCTGGCGGGAGCGACAGGTGTTGCGGTCGGCATGATGAGTTTTCACGATCCCGAAACGGCAGTAAATGTCGCAGCCGGTATCGAAGATTACCTTGTAAGACACAACATAAGCGACGTAAATGAAATCATAGGTGCGGTGCAAGTATGAACAGAATAACAAGAAAAGCATATGCAAAGATCAATCTGGCGCTGGATGTCAAAGGCAGGCGGGATGACGGGTATCATCTTGTGGACATGATCATGCAGAGCGTTGATATCTATGATACGCTCACCATTATGGAGCATGGACGCACTGAGGGATTTTCGGTAAAACTTGTCACAGACCGCGATGATATTCCGACAGGCAGCGACAATCTCATCGTCAGAGCAGTGGAAATCATGAAATCCGAATACGAGATAAGGAGCAGCATGCTCTGCGAACTCACAAAGAGGATTCCGGTAGCAGCCGGGATGGCCGGCGGGAGCACTGATGCCGCCGCAGCATTTATCGCAATGCGGGATATGTTTGTACCTGAGGTGAGCGACGGGGAACTTGAGAAGCTGGCACTGCCGCTCGGAGCAGATATCCCATATTGCATAAGAGGGGGCACCGCGAGAGCTGAAGGCATAGGGGAGAAGCTGTCAAAACTCGATGATATACCGGAATGCGCACTGGTAATAGTCAAGCCGCCTGTCGGGGTGCCGACCGGTGAAGTTTACAGATCATATGATGGAATGATAAATGTGAGCCATCCTGATATAGAAGGAATTATAAGAAAACTCGGGGCCGGAGATATAAAGGGCGCAATGAAGATGTCAGGAAATGTGCTGGAGCCGGTTACCGCAGGCAGATATACAGTGATAGGAGAACTCGAAAAATTTCTTTCGGAGCACGGAAGCTTCTGTTCGATGATGACAGGGAGCGGACCCACTGTATTCGGGATGTTTGATACGCGTGACGAGGCCGATGAGGCATACAGAGCACTTAAGGAGCACAGTGAATACGGAAGTTTTGAATGTTTTGACACTGCGACGATAACGGCGGTCAGGTAATCAGGGTGAAAGGGCGGCGCGAAATGGCAGATTTTTATGAAGAAAGTGATGACAGGAATCTTCCACTGAGGGAGACGGTGTATATAAAGCTCAGAAAGCAGATACTGACCGGTGAACTCAAACCGGGAGAGAGGCTGATGGAGATACATCTGGCGAACAAACTTGATGTCAGCCGCACACCTATACGTGAGGCAATACGCAAGCTTGAACTTGAGGGCCTCGTGAAGATAACACCGGGGAGCGGCGCACAGGTCGCACCGATCTCAAAGAAGGAGCTAAATGATGTCCTTGAGGTGCGCAGGGCGCTTGACGCATTGAGCTGTGAACTGGCCTGTGCAAGGATCGATGCGCAGGGGAAGGCAAAACTTAAGAAATCGCGCGAAAAATTCGAGATAGCTGTAAGGAATGGTGATCCCGGCGAGATAACGAGCGCCGATGTGACATTCCACGACATCATAAACAGGGCAGCGGGAAACACATGTCTTCTGGAGGTGAGCGGAAGGCTCGCAGATCAGGTGTATCGCTACCGTTATGTTTACATCAGAGAAGACGAGAATTATGAACAACTCATAAGTGAGCACAGAAATCTGGCCAATGCGATCATCGAGGGAGACAGCAAGGCGGCGGTAAGAGCTGCGCGCGCACACATTGACAGACAGGAAAAATCTATCATTGCACAGCTTGGAATAGACGACAATGAAAATGCAAAATAAACCAGTGGGGGATCTTTTGTGACGGATCGTGTGTGGATAACAATCAAAGGGGAGCAGACGCATCCGGACGGGACTGTCGAGAAGAATAAGAGCCGGCAGCAGGCAGATTACAGGCTGCTTGAGGATGGCACGCACGAACTCCGGTTTGAGGAAACCCTCGAGGGATACGGCAAAACAATTCCAAACAGGATAACAGTCAGCGAAAAGTGCATAACCGTTGAAAAGACAGGAAATTTTAATACAAACCTGGTGCTTGAAGCGGGGCATCTCAATTCTTGCGGATATGATACCGAATTCGGAATGATACCAATGGACATACAGACGCAGCAGGTCTCGCTGCTGACCGTGGATACGAATATCCATGCCCAGGCAAGATACGAGCTTGATATGGGAAATGATTATAAGGTCGAGTGCAAAGTGAGCATAAAAATAGAGCCGGTCGTCTGAACGACCGACTCATAATTATCTTATGATTATGTTACACCCGATGTTGTGTCACTTGACCTGCTTTGCACCAGCGCGTGTCTGCATGTTGTCGACCCACTTGCGGAAACGGCTCTTCTTCTTGGTGCCCTCGGGATTTCTGATGATTCCGTGAGCTCCCCTGAATCCAACAATGTATATACCGCTGACCTGGGCTTTGATTTCCTTCTTGACGGGGATCTGGTCAAAGATCTTTTCGTCAGCTACAAGAGAAAGTATCTGCGGGCCGACCTTGGCTTTGACGATCGGAAGCTTTGATCTGCGGAGCAGTTTGGGAGTCTGGTCCATGACTGCCTGCGGGAGGCCGGAGTCCTTTATGCGCATTTTCTTCTTATCTATAACAAGCATTGTTACAGTCTGCTTGTTGGCTTCAATCTGTGCCTGTTGATCTTCCTGCTTCTTCTGAGCTTTCTTGCCGAGAAAATAGAGAACAACAAAGACAGCAACAAGAATTGCTAATAATACAATAAAAACTATCCACCCAGTACTCATTTGGTAACCTCGCAGTATAATTTGTTTTGACAGTAAATCAGAGACCACAATATATTGTGAATGCAGACTCGATAAATATTTTAACATTCTTTGAACTGCAGGGCAACGGCAAAAGGGGCTTTCAAGTACCGTGTTCTTGTGCTAAACTCAATCGTATGCCGCAAATGCTGTGCACAACTATTCTGATGCAGGCGGTGCGGAAACACAGATTTTACATATTTTTCTGTTATTATAAAGGGTCTCAGGAATCTTACATATATAAGAAGGAAAGGAACAGCACTTAATTATGAATAAGAAAATATTAGTTTCAGGACTTGCTGCAGTGTTCGCATTGTATATGGTCGGCTGCGGCAGCACTGACAAGGATGCATACCTCAGCGGCATTAAAGCTGAGGATTACGTGGATCTTTGCGAGTACAATGGAATACCGGTAGAGGAAGCACAGCCTTCAGTTACCGATGATTATGTTGAGATGTATATCAACTATAATCTCAGCAGCAGCGCTTCATATAAGGAAATAACAGACAGGGACACAGTTAAGGACGGAGATGTAGTAAATATCGATTACGACGGAACGATCGACGGAGCTGAATTTGATGGCGGTTCGTCAACAGGATACAATCTGACGATCGGATCCGGAAGCTTCATTGATGGATTTGAGGACGGACTGATCGGCAAGAAGGTAGGTGCCACAGTCAGTCTCAATCTGACATTCCCGGATGATTATTCAAATACTGATGTTGCCGGTAAGGACGTTGTTTTCAAGGTCACGATCAATTCCATAGAAGAACTTGTAACACCGGAACTTACTGATGACTGGGTGGCAGAGCAGAATATTGATGGTGTTACTACGGCTGATGAATACCGTGAATATACGAAGAAACAGCTTCTGACTCAGGCACAGTCGACATATGACAGTGATGTTCAGAGTGCGATCACGACATATCTTCAGGACAACTGCACATTCAGGAAGGATCCGCCGCAGGCAATGGTAGATCGTTTCTCTGATTACGTGCTTGATTATTACACGCAATATGCAAACCAGTATGGCATGGATCTCGAATCTTTCATGCAGTATGTGAGTCCTACAGAAGAGACAGATGCGGTTGAGGATACAGAGGCAGCTTCAGGTGATGCATCAGAAGCGGCTTCAAGTGATGAGAGCGCGGCGGAGGCAACTTCGGCAGCAGCTACAACAGATGCAGCCACTGAAGCGACATCAGTTGCTCTTGATACTTCAGTTGAGCAGGCTGAGAGCGAAGACAGTGCAGCAACTGCAACATCGGCAACAGATGCGGCTGCGACCGCAAGTACGACAACAGACGCGGCAGCAGCGGCATCGTCTGGTGAGGAATCAGCAGCGGCAGCATCGAGTGAGCCGGCATACATGAAGACTATCAATGAACAGGCAGCCAAGATGGCGAAGAACTACATAATAATGCAGGCTATCGCTGATAAGGAAAACCTGGGCGTTTCCAAGAGAGATTTCAACAAGAAGCTTTCATCAGAGGCTGCTTCGGAAGGCTACAGCAGTGTCGCTGATTATAAGAAGAGCGAAGACGAAGAGGCATATTATGAATCTCTTATGATCGATAACGTGATGAAGTTCCTCACCGATAATGCGGTAATAACGGAACCTGCAGCAGATGACAGTTCGACCGGTTCTTCGGCAACAGATTCATCATCGGCAGCAACGTCAGAGGACGCAGCAGCGGAAGCAACATCATAATTCCAGGCGAAGCAATTCGCATATCATGATCATTATCCTGAAACAGGAAGGTACAGACCGATGGATATAGAACTTACACAGGTGCGTGAGATATCGCGCGATGTCAAAACATATGCAGGAAGAAAGGTCTCCGTAGGAGGCTGGATCAGGAGCAACCGTGATTCCAAAAATATCGGGTTCCTGGTCATCAGTGACGGCTCCTGCTTCATGCAGCTTCAGATAGTTTACAGTGATTCTCTGACTGCTGACGGTGGCAATGAGTCAAAGGCAGCCAGGGAGTCAGGGGATGACATCCTCGATTTTGCTGCTGTTACAAAACTTAATGTAGGAGCTGCGATAATAGCAACAGGTACAATCGTTGAGACACCTGATGCAAAGCAGCCTTTTGAGATGCAGGCAGATGAGATACTTCTCGAAGGTGCATCGTCACCTGATTATCCGCTTCAGAAAAAGCGTCATACGCTTGAATACCTCCGCACTATGCCGCATCTCCGCCCGCGCACCAATACGTTCCAGGCGGTATTCCGCGTGCGCTCAGTAGCAGCTTATGCGATTCATCGTTTCTTCCAGGAGAATGACTTTGTTTATGTACACACTCCACTGATAACAGCGAGTGATGCAGAGGGAGCCGGAGAGATGTTCCAGGTAACGACGCTCCCGCTCGAGGATGTTCCGAAGACAACTGACGGGAAGGTCGATTATTCTAAGGATTTCTTTGGGAAAAAGACAAGTCTTACAGTCAGCGGACAGCTTAATGGCGAGACTTTTGCGACAGCATTCCGCAACATTTATACCTTCGGCCCAACATTCAGAGCAGAACTTTCCAACACGACAAGACATGCAGCGGAGTTCTGGATGATTGAGCCCGAAATGTGTTTTGCCGATCTCACAGATTACATGGACTGTGCGGAAGCGATGCTCAAATATGTGATCCATTATGTTATGGACGAGTGTCCTGATGAGATGCAGTTCTTCAACAGTTTTGTCGACAAGGGACTCATCGAGAGACTTACGAACGTCGCAGACTCGGAGTTTGGCCGTGTCACATATACCGATGCGGTGAAGATCCTGATGGAGCACAACGACGAATTTGATTACAAGGTGTTCTGGGGCTGCGATCTGCAGACTGAGCACGAGAGATACCTGACAGAGAAGGTATATAAACGCCCTGTATTTGTGACTGATTATCCCAAGGAGATCAAGGCGTTCTACATGAAGCAGAACCAGGACGGCAAAACAGTAGCTGCCGCTGACTGTCTCGTTCCCGGAATAGGTGAGATCATCGGAGGCTCTCAGAGAGAGGATGATCTTGATAAGCTCACAAAACGTATGGAAGAACTTGACATGAATATGAACGAGTATCAGTTCTATCTTGATCTTCGCAGATACGGGTCAGTGCGTCACGCAGGTTTCGGACTTGGCTTTGAGAGATGCGTAATGTATCTCACGGGTATGAGCAATATAAGAGATGTTGAGCTGTTCCCGAGAACCGTAGGCAACTGCGAATTGTGAGGAAGTTTTAAGCATGGTTTTTTCTTTCCGTCGTAATAAAAAGAATCAGAGAATATATGCTCTTATCCTCACGGGTGCGCTTGTTTTGTCGTTTGCGGCGCAGCCGGTAATAAGTGCGCGCGCGGCGACTTCAGCGGAACTCAAGAAGCAGCAGAGCCAGACGCAGAGCCAGCTCAACAATGCTGAGGGCGAGGCATCAAGTCTTCAGAGCGAACAGTCAGGGGTTTCCAGTGCTCTCCAGCAGAAAACTTCTGAAATCGCAGAAAACATGGCAGCAATAGGTGTCATGGAAGATGAGATAACTGATCTCGAGAGTCAGATAGAGGTCAAAACAACTGAGTACCAGGCGGCTCAGGAAGAAGAGAAGAATCAATACGAATCAATGAAGAAACGTATTCAGTTCATGTATGAGAAGGGCGACACAAATTATGTTCAGCTTCTCATCACGGCATCCTCATTCGGCGACATGCTGAACAAGGCGGAATACGTTGATCAGATGTATGATTACGATCGAAAGATGTTGATAAAGTTTGAAGAGGCAGTTCAGGCTGTGGCAGATGCCAAAAAGGCGCTCGAGGACGAGAAATCAGAGCTTGAGACCACACAGGCGGAATTGCAGGAGAACCAGAGCTACCTTGAGTCACAGAAGGCAGAGCTTCAGGATGAGTATGATAACTATGATGATCTCATAGCGGAAGCCCAGTCTGACGCCGCGGAACTGCGCGCCAAGATAAAGCAGCAGAATTCTCAGATACAGACGGCGGAAGCCGAGGAGGCAGCCGCGGAGGCAGCAAGGAAGCAGGCGGAAGCGGATGCGGCCGCAGCAGCTGCAGCTGCTGCAGGAACGACGACAACAGACAGCACAACGTCGTCTGAAGGATCTTCGACAGCGGCAACAACAGCCAGAACATACTCTTCAGCCGGATCGGCGAGCGGGTCCAATGTGGCATCATATGCATGTCAGTTCGTCGGCAATCCCTATGTGTATGGAGGTACAAGTCTGACGAGCGGAGCTGACTGCTCAGGCTTCACACAAAGCGTCTATGCTGCTTTTGGTTACTCGATACCGAGAACATCATATTCGCAGATAAATGCCGGTACTGCCGTAGACTCGCTGGCGGATGCACAGCCGGGTGACCTTATATGCTATGGCGGACATGTCGCTATCTATATTGGAAATGGTCAGATAGTTCACGCGAGTACACCTGCGACCGGTATTAAATACGGATACGCCGCATACCGCACGATACTCGGAATAAGAAGAATAATTAATTAATCACATGAGGTGACGATGAAAAGAGAACTGGTCATAGTACTTGATTTCGGCGGGCAGTACAAACAGCTTATAGCGAGGCGCGTGCGCGAATGCGCGGTCTACTGCGAAATACATCCGTATACAATGCCGGTAGATAAAATTAAGGAGTTGAATCCAAAGGGAATCATCCTCACGGGCGGCCCGAACAGTGTCTATCTTGAGGATTCACCATCATACGATGCGGCACTCTTCTCGCTGGGAATCCCGGTACTTGGCATATGCTACGGTTCACAGCTCATGGCATATAAGCTCGGCGGAAAGGTGGCCACAGCGCCTGTTTCAGAGTATGGACACACAGAAGTTACAGTTGATGACCACGCGTCAAAACTATTTACTGATGTTGCACTTGATACAGAAGACAAAACAACAGTCTGGATGAGCCACACAGATTATATTGCTGAGGCTCCTGCCGGCTTCAAAGTCACGGCGCACACTGTTAATTGCCCTGTAGCTGCAATGGAAGACGAGTCTCATGACCTTTACGCAGTACAGTTCCACCCGGAAGTAGTACACACGACAGAAGGCATGAAGATCCTGAAACACTTTGTTTTTGATGTTTGTGGATGCACCGGTGACTGGAAAATGTCATCATTCGTGGATACAACTGTCGAAGAGCTCCGCGGAAAGATCAGGAATGGCAAAGTACTACTCGGCCTTTCAGGCGGCGTTGACTCATCGGTCGCGGCGGCTTTACTTTCAAAGGCAGTCGGCAAACAGCTCACATGCGTATTTGTGGACCACGGTCTTCTTCGCAAGAACGAAGGAGATGAAGTCGAGGCAGTCTTCGGACCGAAAGGACCGTTTGAACTGAACTTCGTCCGCGTCAATGCACAGCAGAGATTCTATTCAAAACTTGCGGGAGTAACAGACCCGGAACAGAAGAGAAAAATAATCGGCGCAGAATTCATAGCCGTATTTGAAGAAGAAGCAAAGAAAATCGGAACAGTTGATTTCCTCGCACAGGGAACAATTTATCCCGATGTAGTAGAGAGCGGCAAAGTCGGAAGCGGCGGAGCCGTGATAAAGTCTCATCACAATGTTGGGGGACTTCCAAAGAACGTTGATTTCAAGGAAATAGTCGAACCGCTTCGCTCACTTTTTAAGGACGAGGTAAGAAAGACCGGCCTTGAACTGGGACTTCCGGAAAAACTTGTTTTCCGTCAGCCCTTCCCCGGCCCCGGACTCGGAGTCAGAATCGTCGGCGACATCACAGCAGAGAAAGTCCGCATAGTACAGGAAGCGGATGCCGTCTTCCGCGAAGAACTTGAAAAAGGCGGGATCGACATGGGCAAAGGCCAGTTCTTTGCAGCCCTCACCAACATGCGTTCAGTCGGCGTTATGGGCGATTGCAGAACATACGACTACGCCGTCGCGCTCCGCGGAGTCATCACCTCCGACTTCATGACAGCCGAAGCTGCCGAAATTCCCTGGAACGTCCTCCAGACCTGCATGAACCGCATTATCAACGAAGTCAAAGGCGTCAACCGCGTGCTCTACGACCTCACGAGCAAACCTCCCGGGACTATAGAACTTGAGTGATAACGAGCCGGACAAATAAATGAATAATGCAGTTTACAAAGTAAACTGTAGTCAAAAGAAGCGGAACAGTGCGAATGTTTACATTAGGCGCAGTTCCGCTTCTTTTGACGTCAGATCCGCAAAGCGGATCCATTATTCATTATTAGTCCGGCGACAACATACATGAGGAAACGCACAGCGTTTCCGAAGGCGTGATACCTTTTTGATACCAAATTTACTCTTTCCAGTGTTTTCAGGTGTTTACTAAGAATCCTTTCTCCACTTCTTAGCGGGCTTTTCTAAGTCATTTCCTTTATCATCAACATCACTGGCAGTTTCCGGCCAGCCTATCTTCCATTCAAAATATTCAGCGTTTGTGATCTCGCCTTTTACAAGCTGTTCACGACGCACTTCCCATTCCTTCAGAAACTGATTAACCAGTCCATAATCCATCCACATACCAACTGGCGACTCTGCCGGCCAATCATCCGTTTGATGGTAATAAACAACCGGATCCTTGACGGCATTGTTTTTTTCTTTGGGGATACGGGCAAATCTGACGAGGTGAAAGATGTTCCGGTTCTCTTCATCAAGCCAGAAGAAGTTTTCCATTATGTCAGTAGCATCACCGCTTCCTGAACTTGTGAAGTTGTGGATATTGACATTAAGGGCTTCGGCCATGGAAGCAAGCATCTCTTCCTTGGGCACCCGAAATCCGATTTCATATTGCCCTATCCTTGTATTTGCACTTCTTACATCCAAACCAATAGCTTCTCCAAGTTCCTGCTGGGTCAAACCGCGGAACTGACGGATCCTTTTGATCTTTTCTCCAAGCTGCATGTTGATGCCTCCGAATCACAGAACTTCCTATGATGTTAACTTCCAGTAAATTTTACGCCTAAACATTTTTTAAACATAAAAAAGCCCGGAATTATGCGATTTTGTTGCATGATCCCGGGCTTTGTGC
>JAAZDA010000311.1 GCA_012512995.1 Clostridiales bacterium
CTGCAAGTACCGGAGCCGCCATTGCGTAATCGTAGTACATCCCGGTCAGCGAATCATCCTTTACCCTGATCGACTGGACACCGAAGAGCACATTTGTCGACAGGACCGTCGACGTGTCAGAATCCTTGACCTGAAGGTAATTGTATATCGATTCTCCTTCATAGGTCAGATTATTTTCCCAGAAGGCAAAACTGTCACTGCGGCCTGATATCGCACATATTCCAAACAAAACTGCTGCTATTATGCAGGCTCTCTTTCCGCGGTGCCCCATAATGAAATAGATGAGCCCAAGAACAAGCAGCACGCCCGAGAATATCAGGAAAGTCACTGATGTTCCCACCGCCGGGATCGTCACGAACGTCGGCAGAAATGTGCCGATTATGCTTCCTATTGTATTGAATGCCCCGAGGCGGCCAACCGTGCGTCCCGAATCATCAAGGCTGTCAACGGAGAATTTCACCAGCGCCGGCGTTACCGTTCCAAGAAGGAAACACGGGAAAACAAATATTACCATGCAGGCTATAAACGCCGCTATTACAAGCAGATTGTTGGAAATCGCGAGGATCAGTGCCCCTGAAATCAGAAGGATAATGTACTTGCCAAGTACCGGGATCGCCGCTATCCAGACCGCAGCTATGAGGATACGTCCATAGAGACGATCCGGATCGTTGTCACGATCCGCTGTCTTTCCACCGTAAAGATTTCCCAGTGCCATAGCTATCATTATAGTAGAAATAATAATTGTCCATACTATCTGGGATGATGAAAAATATGGCGCAAGCAGGCGGCTGGCGCCGAGTTCAACAGCCATTACTGCCATTCCGGCAAAGAATTCTGTGAGATACAGGTAAATCTTATTATTTAGAATCGGTTTGCGCGGACTGACTTTACTGATCTCCGTCACTGTAATAATGTCCCTTCTATTTTAGTTGTCATTACAGTTTACCATGTTTTTCTATAATTTCCTTTATAATATCGTCGGAAAAGCCATTGACAAAGTTTGCAGTCTGCGATTACATTGGAACTGTTGTTTTTAATTGAAGTATCACATTATATTGAAGGGAAATAACAGGAGGAGATTATGAAAAAGAAAGTTCTCAGTATTGTACTTGCAGCAGCAACAGCCTGTTCAATGCTCGCAGGATGTGGCAGTACCGAAACCGGTGATACTGCAGCAGCCGGCACATCGGCAGCAGCAGCCACCTCAGAAGCAACAGCTACAGCAGACAGCGTAGCAGATGCTTCAGCAAGCGCTGCAGCATCAGACCTCCAGGTCGGCGTTATCCTCATCGGCGATGAAGCTGTCGGTTACGACAAAGCTCACATCGATGGCATCGAGACCGCCAAAACAGCATGTGGTCTTTCAGACGACCAGGTCATCTACAAGAAGAACGTTCCCGAATCAGTCGATTGCTATGACGCAGCTGTAGAGCTCATCGAGAGCCAGGGCTGCAATGTAGTCGTTTCCGATTCTTACGGCCATGAGAGTTTCATCGATCAGGCCGCTGATGAATATCCGGATGTACAGTTCGTATCGATGACCGGTGATTTCGCAGCTATTTCCGGCAAAACAAATTTTGCCAATGCTTTTGATAATGTTTATGAGTCACGTTACGTTTCAGGTATTGTTGCAGGCGCTAAGATCAAGGAGCTCGCAGATGCAGGCAAGCTCACAGATTCTAACTATGACGAGGACGGCAAGGTAAAGGTCGGCTACGTCGGAGCTTTCAACTACGCTGAAGTGGTTTCAGGTTACACAGCATTCTATCTTGGACTCACATCTGTTTATCCCGACGCTCACATGTATGTTGATTACACAAACTTATGGTTTGATGTAGATGCGGAAGCTGCTATGGCTGAGAAGTTCATTTCTGACGGCTGTGTCATCGTAGGACAGCACGCTGATTCAACAGGTGCTCCTTCAGCTTGCCAGGCAGCATATGACAAAGGAACAACAGTATTCTCAATCGGCTACAATGTAGACATGCTTGACGTTGCTCCCGATGCAGCTCTTACATCAGCTTCAAACAACTGGGCTATCTATTATGAATACCTCTTCAATACACTCCTTGCAGGCGATAAGATCGATCAGGACTGGTCAAAGGGCTACAACGAAGACGCAGTCAAGATCACAGACCTTGGGCCTAACTGTGCTGAAGGTACTCAGGATCTTGTTGACACCGCAATAAGCGGACTTAAGGATGGTTCTCTCCAGGTATTTGATACATCAAAGTTCACGGTTTCAGCTGATAATGTTGCTACAACACTCAGCAAGAGCGGTGCCGCTGTCACAACTGATGACGCAGGTCATGTCACAAGCTGCAAGATCGATATGAGCTTCTATGATTATTCAACAGGAACACCTACTCTTGTTTACCAGGGTGATACTGATGAAGCAATCGTTGACGGTGCATTTGAAGAATCAACATTCCGTTCAGCGCCTTACTTCACGATCCGTATTGACGGAATTACAGAGCTCAACTAAACAGATATCATCAAAACGCAGAGGAGCCGTATCAATAACCGGCTTCTCTGTTTTGCTTTACGGAGGATGCTCATGGAATCTCAGAATGAAAAACGTGTTCCCGCTGTGTCCATGCGGAACATAACAAAAACTTTCGGCAGTGTCGTCGCAAATGACCATGTCGGACTGGACATCTATCGTGGTGAGATCCTGGCTCTGCTCGGTGAAAACGGGAGCGGCAAGACAACTCTTATGAATATGCTCTCAGGTCTCTACTATCCTGATGAGGGGCAGATCTTCATAGACGGCAGCGAGGTCTCCATTCCAAATCCGAGAGTGGCTC
>JAAZDA010000312.1 GCA_012512995.1 Clostridiales bacterium
GGCCGCGACCGCCAGTATCACCATAAGAAGCTTGGGATCGCTCCATCCGTAGAAAATGCAGCTCAGCGCCAGCCGCGCCAGATATCGTCTACTTCGCGGAATGAGGTGCACAGCTGCCAATGCTATGGGAAAAAATATGAAGAATTTCGGATCGGTAAAACTCATTAAGCCATACCCCAATCAATCGTCATTGTCTTGTTATCAGCCTTACGATCAAATATATCAGACCTGCCGGAATCAGTGTCACGTAAAGTATACACGTTCCGCAGCCGCCGGAATTATTGTTTCCACCGCCTGACCCGCCATTACTGCCCTTCTCTTCTTCCTCTTCCAGGATGCCCATAGTCGTGGCATCGTCAAATCCATCAACTTTGCCGTCACCGTCCCAATCAACACCAAACATATTTTCCTCCAAGCCTGAGCGTCAGTGTGCAATGCGACCGTATTTTGTCGCAGCGATTACATAAAGTATAGCTCATGCAAACCTGACCAGTCATCACTAAAATCATAATGCGTAATAATAGTTGCTGTTCGCGGGTAAGCCCACGCCAGCTGCGGTTGCCAGACGCGCTTCTTTACCCGCGAATTCGACGGCCTGCCCTGTTTCGCGGGTAAGCAAGTTAAGGAGCGTCTTGCCAGACTTGTTCTCTTACCCGCGAATTCGACGGTCTGCCCCGTTTCGCGGGTAAACCCGCAGAAGCCTCACTTGCCAGACGCGCTTCTTCACCCGCGATTTCAACGGTCTGCCCCGTCAGCTGTGAACAGTAACAAAAATAAGACCTGGCGCTCCGAAATCCTAAAGACGTGGTGCGATAATCCGCAGAATCTACTATAATATGATATCAGGGTCTCAAAAGCATTCTGTGGTTCTGCTTGCAGAACAAACAAAATTTTCTGGTGACCCACCCACTAACACCAACGAGGCTCACCTACATGCATAATCTTGCAATAATCACGGCGCGCGGCGGCAGCAAACGCATACCGCGCAAGAATATAAAAGAGTTCTGCGGAAAGCCCATACTCACATACTCGATCGAAGCGGCTCTTAAATCCGGAGTCTTCGATGAAGTGATGGTCTCGACCGACGACAGCGAAATTGCCAGGATTGCCATTGCAAGCGGGGCCGCCGTTCCGTTCATGCGGTCAGAGGCGACCTCCAATGATTATGCGTCGACCGATGATGTTATCGCTGAAGTCCTTGATATGTACAAAGCAGCAGGCAAAACATTTGATAGCTTCTGCTGCATTTACCCGACCGCTCCGTTCATCACGCCGGACCGGCTGGCGGGCGCAATGACGCTTCTCGGAGAGCATGAATCAGTCATGCCGGTCGTGGCATATTCTTATCCGCCGCAGCGCTCGGTCGTCATAAGGGATGGGCTCATCGTCCGCCGTTTCCCTGAATATCTGAATTCCAGGTCACAGGATCTTGAAAAGTTCTATCATGACTGCGGCCAGTTCTACGCCTGCCGGGCCGATGCTTTCAGGCGCGGAGGGACGACCGATGTCGACGATCTCGCGCCTCTCGTCCTTGATGATGCTGAGGTCCAGGACATCGACACACTTGAAGATTGGGCGATTGCAGAAGAGAAATTTAAACGCTTGCACTGTTGATACATCAACACATATAAGCATCATCACCTCAAATTGTGTTTTTTCCACGAAAGGACATCTCATCAAATGTCTGATAAAAACGAAGCAGAACATACACTCCAGAATAAGGCTCCCTTTGACAACGGAATAATTCCAGGCAAGGCCACACCCTATTATGCGATCGACGAGCGCATCCTCGATGAGGACTGCGACACACTTCGTTCCGCGCTCGAAGACAACTGGAACAACTACATACTCTCATATTCCGTCAAAACAAATTCACTGCCCTGGCTTCTCTCACACCTCAGAGCTGAAGGCTTCCGCGCGGAGATCGTCTCCGACCTCGAATATGACATCGCGCGCCGCGTGGGTTTTGACGAAAACAAAATGATATACAACGGTCCCATAAAGGACATGACTGTATTTGACAGTATTCTCGCCGCCGGAGGAATGGCAAATATCGATTCTCTTGAGGAAATTGAACACCTCGAAGCGACTTCCAGATGCCTGTGGCAGCAGAATGCGGGCAGCTTCGTCCGCCGTGTGGGAATTCGCGTTAACTGTGACATGCACAGACTCGTCCCCGAAGAAACAAGTACCGACGAGGACAGCAGCCGCTTTGGTTTCTTCCTTGAAAACGGCGAACTCGGCAAAGCTATCGCAAGACTCAGGGCTCTCCCTGATGTGAAGATTTCCGGCCTTCATCTTCACTGCACGACAAAGAACCGCTCTGTTGAAGGCTTCCGCGCCATAGCAGGACTCGCCTGCGAAATAGCTGACAGCTATGATCTTGATCCTGAGTATATTGATATCGGAGGAGGCTTCTGGGGCGGCGTAAAAGATAAGCCCGGATACAAAGATTACATTCCGGCAATTGCAGAAGTACTGGCGCGCAAATTTGATCCCACACGCTGCGCACTTGCTGTGGAACCGGGTGTGTCACTGATCTCACGGTGCTCTTGTTTTGCCTCGAGAGTTGTCAGCATAAATCATGTCCGTGATTATGTTTATGTCATAACAGACGGCAGCAGGCTCAACCTCAACCCGCAGATCACAAGGCGCCATTACCCACATCACAATATTCTGGTCGGCCGCGTTGCGCGCAGGGCACTGCCAAGTCAGTGGGTCTGCGGTTTCACCTGCATGGAATATGACAGACTTTTTGAGGAGAAGGATAGTCCTGAGTTCATGGCCGGCGACTATATAATATATGACCTCGCCGGCGGCTACACCTTAAGCCTCAACCCTACTTTCATAAGATCGCTTCCCGCGGTCTACATAAAAAGGACTGACGGAACTGTTTTCACTGCGAGAGATCCGTGGGGCACCGAAGAAGCAATAGCCGGAAATCACTGGTAACAGAGAGAAAGACCTGATCCTTCGGATCCGCAAAATACGCTCCGTCATGAAAGGCAAATATGAGAAAAGAAATCAAAATAGCAGACCGTCCGGTCGGCGGTGACAATCCTGTATACGTAGTCGCTGAGATGTCCGCGAATCACCTGCAGAGCTACGACCGCGCCGTTGAAATCATTCACGCTGCGGCGGAAGCCGGGGCTGACGCGATAAAACTACAGACCTACACCGCAGACACTATCACGATCGACAGTGACGAGCCCTGTTTTCGCATAACCGGCGGCACTATCTGGGATGGCACCACGCTCTACAAACTTTACAGGGAAGCATACACTCCCTGGGAGTGGCAGCCGGATCTTTGCGCCGAGGCGTCAAAACTTGGTCTTGCGTGTTTCTCGTCGCCTTTTGATCCCACAGCTGTTGCCTTCATGGAAGAAATGAAGATGCCCGCATATAAGATCGCGTCATATGAGATTACAGACATCCCTCTCATCCGCCTCGTCGCTTCAAAGGAAAAACCTGTGATACTGGCGACCGGAGTTGCGACTGAGGGGGACATAAAACTCGCAATCGATGCCTGCCTCAGAGAGGGAAACGACCAGATAATCCTCCTCAAATGTGTCAGCGCATACCCGACTCCTTATGAGGACATGAACCTTCGAATGATCCCGACCCTGCAAAACAAATTCGGCGTTGTAACCGGTCTCTCCGATCATTCCGCAGGGTCGGCCGCCTCAGTTGCTGCAGTGGCGCTCGGCGCCCGCATGATAGAGAAGCACCTGACATTGAAACGCTCCGACGGAGGTCCTGACGGCGCTTTCTCAATGGAACCAGAAGAATTTGCACGCATGGTCACAGATATCCGCATTGCCGAGAAAGCACTTGGCAAAAGCGAGTACAGTCTCACCCCGCAGCAGGAACGTGAACGCAGCGGTGCAAGATCCCTTTTTGTCGTAAAAGATGTCAAAAAGGGAGAGGAACTCACTCCTTTGAATGTGCGTTCCATACGCCCCGGTGACGGCCTTCCCCCAATAGACGAGCCCCTTGTATACGGAAGCCATGCAAAACATGATCTAAAGCGCGGCACTCCGCTGAAGAAGGAAGATTTCCTATGAATCCAAAAGTTATCATCCGCACCGACGGCAATCCTGAAATTGCCACAGGACACATCGCAAGATGCTGCACTATTGCGGAAGAACTGAATAAGAAAGGTGCCGACGTTTGTTTTGTCGTATCTGACAATGACAGTGCGGCACTTATCTGCAGGTTTGCGCCTTCTTATCCGGTAAGGATCGCAGGCGTTTCTTATCGTCATCCCGAAGAAGAGCTTTCCGCCGGTGAGGAAACATTCGAATCATTTTATAAAGCCGCAGACATGATACTTGTTGACAGTTATTTTGCGACAACAGACTGGATCGCGGCACTGCGCCGCATTTCAAAGGTCACCATTATTGATGATCTTATGCGCGATGACTTTCCAGTGGATCTAGTGATCAACTACGATATTGATCCGCAGATTTCTTTCTACAGACATGCGGGGTGCATTCTTTCCGGCGCATCCTACGCGCCTCTCCGCCCACAGTTCGCTGTAGCCGCAGAAAGCTGCAAAGTCAGAAATGAAGTGCGGAACATTCTGATAACGACCGGAGGCACCGATCCATACAATGTCGCGGGGAGACTTGTTTTGTCGCTTCGCAGTTCGGTCAGTGCTTTCAAAAACAAAGCTGACCAGGTCGGCCCGGCATGTCAGGCTGAATTATCTGAACTGACAATACATATTGTTGCCGGTCCTCTTAATTCTCATGTCGGAGAACTGAAAACTCTTGCTGAGAACAGTGGCTCTGCTGCTGACAATACAGACGGGTCCCACCAATGTGCTGTTCATGTCGCACTTCACACTGATGTGACCGACATGGCATCACTAATGGCATCCTGTGATATTGCTGTAACAGCAGGCGGCACGACTCTCTATGAACTCTGTGCTGTCGGTGTTCCGACTCTTACGTTCAGCATGGCCGATAATCAGCTTTCTGACACATATGCCTTCAATGAAGCCGGCGCTGCCATGTACTGCGGCGATATGCGGCCGGCATCTGGCAATCCGGGTATAACAACAGGAAGCGATGATGAA
>JAAZDA010000313.1 GCA_012512995.1 Clostridiales bacterium
GACTACATTGAGGTCGATATTCCAACTATAGGCAAGGTTAAAGTCGCGGTCTCCTTTGGCGGAGGTTTCTACATTTTTGTCGAAGCAAAAGATTTGGGACTTGAAGTAATACCTGAACATGGTTCTTTGATAGCAAAGCATTCGATGTGGCTGAAGGATCGGGGCAACAGGGAATTAAATGTAGTGCATCCTGAAAATCCAGGCATAAAAGGTATCTACGGAGTCATAGTTACCGGACCTTCAGAAAAGATAAGCACTGGCTGGAAATCCAAAGAGACATGTGTATTTGCAGATTCTGCAATTGACCGTTCTCCGTGCGGAACAGGGACGTCAGCAAGAATGGCACTTCTTTACGGACGTGGACAGATGGCTCCTGAAGAGACATTAGTGAATAGCAGCATACTTGATACCACATTTTATGGATCGATAGACGGACTGACAGAAATTGGAAGCATCAAGGGAATCGTTCCCAGAATAGCTGGCCCTGCCTGGATCACAGGTTTCAACCAACTGGTACTTGATCCTGAGGATCCGCTAAGTGAGGGTTTTCTGATTTAAATAATAAATTCAGCTATGAGAGGGGGATACCACCGGCAATAAAAGATTATGGTTTGTACTGAGAAAGTAAGAAATCTTAGAAACATACACTGAAAAGCAAAGGGGATCGTTAAAATGAAAGTTAAAGGTATTCATTCAGCACTTATAATCATGTTTGCCATTGTAACAGCAAGTTTTTCCTGCTTGGTTGCCCCAGCGGCATCAGATGCCGCAGTAGCGGCCCGCACGATAAAACTTGCTCACGTTCTTCCTCCTGACAGCAACTTTGATATAGGTGCCCAAAAGTTTAAGGAACTTGTCGATAAGGCCAGTAAAGGAAAAATTAAAGTTGAAATATATGCTGGTGACATGACGACAGACGAAGTAGAAGCTGCTGAGATGGTCCGTTCCGGCAACCTGGATATGGCCTGGACATCAACGGGAAGCCTTTCTGCTTTTGTTAAAGACGTCATGCTTCTTGACATGCCTTTTCTTTTCCGCGATACAAATCATGTAAATAAAGTTCTCATGGGACCAATAGGTGAAAAGTTGCTTAAACAGTTCGATTCTTCGCATATCAAAGCGCTTGCATTTGCTGAAGACGGATGGCGTGAAATTACAAACAACAAGCGCCCGATCAAAACTCTTGCAGATATGAAGGGACTTAAACTGCGCATTATGATGAACGACATGAACGCTGATATGTACAAGGCACTCGGAGCTGTTCCTACTCCTATTCCTTCAGGTGAAATCTACAGCAGTATCCAGACAGGTCTTGTAAGCGGCCAGGATAACGGTGTCTATGTTGCCAACAGCGTAGGATACCTTGCGATCCAGCCTTATGTCTGCATGATCCAGCATTTTTATTCTTCAGGAGTTGTGCTTGCAAGCGAGAAGCTATGGAACGGACTTAACGAAGAGGAACGCAAGATCGTAAAGAATGCAGCGGTGGCAGCCGGTAAGTATCAGAGAGAGTGGTTCTGGAATACCGAGATGGAACTGACCAAGAAACTTGAAAAAGAAAAGAAGATTACTGCTACATATCCTAAAGACCGTAATGAATGGGTGAAAGCTGTTCAGCCTGTATATGCCAACTACTTCAAAAAATATCCTCATTGGAAACCTATTGTAGATCAGATCAACAAGACAAAATAGTTACAAACAAGCTTGTTCCTTGTTTGCGGGCGGTCCTGCGTCGCTAGGACCGTCCACGACTATACAGATTATAGGATCTTTGATCGAAAGGCTGTGTTTCAACATGGAACTTATCTTAAAGAAGCTGCATTACATTGAAGATAAACTTGACAGGCTTGCCTCTGTGATAGCTATTCTGACATTTGCGGTTATGTCAGTTCTTGTGTGTATGCAGGTCATATC
>JAAZDA010000314.1 GCA_012512995.1 Clostridiales bacterium
CAGAAATACGGTGCCGGCTTCTTTATAGAGGCAAATGGAGGAATCTTCACAAAGCCTGAAGAAGAGATATATAATGATGACGGCACATACACCTCAAGTAATGAAACAGTAACCGGTGCAGGTGTAGGTCTTGCCCTGGGATGGAAGTATCTTTCCCGGAATAACTGGGTAGGTGAGATCTACTTTGGAGGGGGACGCGATTTTATTAATGATGGAGGCTATCCTCGTTTGGGTATTACAATTGGGAAAAGATTCTAAATAATAAACAATTAATACAGGTAATAAACATTTAATTAGAAAACATGAAAGCATTAAGTACACTGATTTTACTGAGTTTAGTATTTACTTTTACTATGAATTCACAGGATAAGCAATACCCGGAGCAGGCTCGTATGAGACCTGAAATGAGTGAATACTGGCAGCCACAGCCTCCTGTAGTTACTCCGGGAAACCAATCACAAAATCTTATCCCTGCTCCTTCTGATGCTATTGTTTTATTTGACGGCAAGGATCTTTCACAATGGCAAAACAGTAAGGGTGAAGCGGCAGGATGGACTGTTCACGATGGTGTGTTTACAGTTAAAAAAGGTACCGGGGATATACAGACTAAAATGGAGTTCAACGATTTCCAGCTGCACCTGGAGTGGCTTGTACCTGTAGGCATTACAGGCGAAAGTCAGGCTCGAGGCAACAGTGGCGTATTCCTGCAGGGTATGTATGAGATTCAGATACTCGACTGCTATGAAAACGAGACCTATGTAAACGGACAGACCGGAAGTGTTTACAAGCAGACTCCTCCTCTTGCTAACGCAATGAACCAACCGGGTGTGTGGAATACTTATGACATAATTTATACTGCTCCTACATTTAAGTCAGATGGCACTTACCGTACACAGCCAAGGGTAACGGTTATACAGAATGGAGTGATTCTGCAAAACAATACAACCATACTCGGAACAACAGAATATATTGGCTTTCCTAAAGTCATAGAGCATGGTGCGGGACCAATCAGACTGCAGGATCATGGCGATCCAAGTGCACCAATTAGTTTCAGAAATATCTGGATAAGGGAGCTTTAATTAATCGCTTTATAAGATAATTAAATGTAAATTTGTGGTTTAAACATTAAACTGCAAAGGATAAATCATGCAAAAAAGCGGCAACTTCAGAAAGTTAATTCCCGACCTTTTAATTATAGCGGGATTCATAATTATTTCGTTCATCTATTTTGCCCCGGCTGTACTGGACGGACGAGTGATTGCTCAGCACGACTCGCTTGCGGCAATCGGACAAGGCCAGGAACAGCGTGATTATATGGAACGTCATGATGGTGAGCGCACTCGCTGGAACATCTCTATGTTCAGCGGTATGCCTTCATACCAGATGAGTCCCACTTACGATTCCTCAAAACCGCTGGACAGTGCTAAAGAGGCTTACTCTCTCTTTTTGCCTAATTATGTCTACCTGATGTTCATTATGCTTATCGGGTTTTATATCCTGATGCGTGCATTCAGGGCATCGCCATTGATAAGTGCACTGGGAGCGGTAGTATGGACTTTCTCATCATACTTTTTTATCCTGATCTCTGCGGGACATATATGGAAATTCATCACTCTTGCATATATACCGCCTACAATTGCAGGCTTGGTATACGTCTACAGAAAGAAGTATATGCTGGGGGGATTCCTGTTCATGGTTTTCGTGGCTTTCCAGATATCTGCCAATCACTTCCAGATGAGTTATTACTTTCTCTTCCTGATGCTATTCATGGTGATTGCCTACTTTGTTGATGCGTATCGAAAGAAGGAGCTGCCCCACTTCCTTAGAGCAACGGGAGTTCTTATTTTTGCCGGAATTATTGGTGTTGCAGCCAACTCAAGCAACCTCTATCACACTTATGAGTATTCGAAAGAGACTATGCGCGGGAAGTCGGAACTATCACACCATGAGGAGGGGAACACAACTGATGATGGTCTGGAACGTGATTATATAACAGCATGGAGTTATGGTATAGGTGAAACATGGACATTACTGATTCCCAACACAAAAGGGGGAGCATCGGTGCCTCTTTCTGAAAATGAGAAGGCAATGAGCAAAGCCCGTCCTGAATACAGCCAGATCTATCAGCAGATTGGTCAGTACTGGGGTGACCAGCCCGGAACTTCAGGTCCTGTTTATGTTGGGGCTTTTGTGCTTGCTCTTTTTATACTCGGCTTGTTTATCGTTAAGGGTCCAATCAAATGGGCTCTGCTTGCA
>JAAZDA010000022.1 GCA_012512995.1 Clostridiales bacterium
GCTCGTTCACCGTTTTTACGGCGAGCAGCGGCCCGCCGTAGGCATTGGCCGTATTGATACGGTGACGGGACTTCAAAACAGGTATGTTGATCAACATATCGCGTGCCAGACTTGTCAGTTTCAGTCCCTTGGTTTTGGTGTTAACGGAAGCGATCAGCATGGCATCCGATCGCCCGTCATTCAGCTGGTCGTTGGTCGTATCGGTCCCCAGAAGCAGAATATGCGTCCAATTCGGATCGACCCCTTCGTGTACAGATAGGTCTTCATAGTCAAAACTGATGCGAAACTCATTGTGTACCGTCAAAGCCTTTCCTTCATCTCCCAGCGCCAGCTCAATAGCCCTTTTATCCTGGCCGCTGGGCGTAAAGCCCGGCCTGAGCAAAAAAAATGCAGCCGCACCCAGAATGATAAATACGATACCTGCCAGAATGAATATCTTTTTTTTATTATTCAAACCCATCCTCCCCCACCAGCTTGATCAAAAAATGAATCGTAAACTGTATAATTATACCAGACTTATCCGTGTATTTCCATCAAAATCGATCAATTTTACAGGGCATGTTCATGAAAGAAGCTACTCAAGAGTAGATCCGAAGAGCACTTTCTCCAAGGTAGGTAAATCCAAAGAGCATCGGAACATGAGCATCGGGCCTGAGAGCTTGGTATTTTCACCCAAGTCAGCCTTGCGCAGAAAATTAATCGATAACTTTCTGATCGTTGCCAGATTCATTGCTATTGTATCGATTTTACTGGCCCAATCGTCTTCTCGCGTCAAGACATCCAATGACCAATGCAGTTTGTTCTCTATTCCCCAATGCGAACGAATGGCTTTGGCCGCTTTCTCTACATCCGTCAGGCTGCTGATGTAGTAACGGGTCTCTTCTGTTGCTTCCTTGCCGATCACTTCACGGCGGGACTTGACCATGATGACACTGTTGAACTTTTTCCAGTCTCCGCGTTTTTCATACCAACTCAGATCACTGAACAGGTAATAGTTCCTGCGCTCTATCCGACCGTGTCCTTTTTCCAGCGTTTGAACCTGTGTGTAATCTATCCCCTTGCGACCTGTAGCAAGCGCGTCTTGAGCGTACAAACTGAGTTCTTCATGCATTGTCTTCTGATTCCTTTTCAGACCGATGACATAGTCCGCTTTATTATGGTCAACGATTTGCTTTGCGATGTTCTTTTGACAGCCGATGGCGTCAATCGTCACTGTCATCCCCTGTATTTCCAGCATGCTCAGCAACTCCGGCAATGCGGTGATCTCACTGTTTTTCTCTCCCGTATTCAGTTGTCCCAGAATACTGTTGTTTTCATTACACCAGGCCGACACCATATAGAGAGCTCCCCGCTCAGCCGATTGAAAGCAACTCTTCCCGTCCAGTGAAACGATTTCTCCATCGCTGATTTTCTGGATATGCTGCATGATCTGTGTAAAAACCAGACAAAACTTCTTAGGATGCAACAGACTGAGTACTCGATTGATGGTCAATCGGTTCGGTATCCCGTTAGGCAGTTCCAGAAACTGACGAAACCACTCCTCACGATACTTCGCAAACATATGGATCTGGTGGGTGGATTTCGCTCCGCTCATGATCCCGACAATGCACAAAGTGATAATATCTGCCAAGGAATGTTTGATCTTCCATATTTGCCGGGGGTCTTGTATTTCCTGTAGACTTTTAAGTATGTATCTCATGTCTTTCACCTCTCGGGTCTACATTCGACACTCACCCCTCTTTCCCTTTTGGTTTTTTGGGAGATTTTCTTCCGTTCTTTCGTGAACATGCCCTGGAAGAATTCCCTGATGATATTCGACAGACATGCGAATCTGAAGTAAAATATGGGAATCGCCACTTCTGTTACCGAGGCTGCTATGTTGATACGGTAGGAAGGA
>JAAZDA010000315.1 GCA_012512995.1 Clostridiales bacterium
CATTAATGAGGTGGGGTTTCTGCCTTTGTTCTCAGGGAATATTCCAGACTTTTCTGTTGAGGAGCGCACACAGCCGGACTACTGGTGGAGCGGAGAAGAAATGTATGATCCCTGGGAGTGGCGCAAAATAATCGCCGGCAGGGGCAATATCGCCTACGGGAAATTCTTCGAGAAGAAGGCGGGCTTTGTTTCAAAAGAGTGGCTGCCGCGGTTCGTGAACTACCGAAGGGATGGCTACGACTTTGATGCAAGATGGGACGAAGAACTCGCCAGCAACAGGCAGAAGAAGATCATGGATCTTTTTGATGATGAGACCGAGCTTTATTCTAATGAGGCCAAACAAAGAGCAGGTTTTGGTAAAAACGGGGAGAAGAATTTCGACGGCATACTAACGGAACTTGAAATGCAAATGTATCTGACAGACTGCGATTTCCGTCAGAGGCAAAACAAACGCGGAGAAAATTATGGCTGGGCAATAACCATACTTTCAACCCCTGAGCATATTTTTGGAAAAAAGTTAGTGACATCAGCTTACGGTGAATCACCGGAAGAATCATTTGAACACATCGCCGCTAAGATGCGCGAAAGATACCCGGATCTGCCGGATGCAGGAATACGAAAAGCGCTGGCGGGCTCGTGACATTGAATGGACGGCGCTCCGCATGATGAATGACGTCTGGACTGAGGAAAGCCAGGACCAGTGGCTTGAGAACATGTCAGATGACAGGCTTACCATTCTTCCCATATCGCATAGGCTCGGCCACTGTTTTGTTGAAAAAAGAAATGAGCGGGCCCATAAAGAAGGCCGTGACAATCGTGCCGATGCCGACTGTTGCGCCGAGCGACCAGCCAATCAGGACGCAGATGAGATCAGTAGTTATGCGGATATATTTGAACTTCCATTTGGGTTTTCGCTCTGAAATAGTTATCGCAATGGCATCGTAAGTCGAAACGCCCATGTCTGCTGTGAAGTACAGGGCGGAGGCAAAACACATGATCACGATAGCTACAATAAGCAGAACAAAGCGTGTTGCAAAACCTGGATCCGGTATGAGCCTGTTCATTACCCATTCTGAGAACTCGGTCACATAGCCGATGAGGAACAGGTTTATCAGTGTGCCAAGACCTATCTTGTGCTTATTCACGAAGAAAATTACAACGAGCATCACTGCGCTCAGGATGACATAATATGTACCGAAATCAAGAGGGGTCAGCATCCATGTTCCATGTGCAAATACCATGAATGGATCAAGACCCATCTGCGAAAAACTGAAGATGCCAACAGATATTCCAACAATTATGACGCCTGATATTGTCATCAGGACACGCCTGCACATTTCATTCATTGATCAAGTTACCTCACAAATAATGGTGTCTGGGTCTGAATTTGTTTTGACTTAAGCAATTCACAATCAATCATTCTGAGGGAGATCCGGGAATAAATCAAGAGTTTATTGTAGCGGAAAGAAAGCGAGTGCAAAAGCTCCGGGGCCGGCATATACGCCGATCGTCGGGCCTACGCGCCTCACCGGGAGATCCTCGGGAGCTACTTTATAAAGGGCACGGCTGTCGGCAATGTATTTTCTTACCATGACATCGGAGAGCCCGGCCCATGAAATACAGTATGGCATTGTGAAATCAATTCCACCGTGTTTTCCGACAAATTGCATCAACATATTGTTCCCGTTCTTGGAACCGCGAGCTTTTCCGATGACAGAGACTTCTCCGTCGCGCACCGAGAGTACCGGTTTGATAGAGAGAATACTACCGGCAATGGCCGCCGCGGCACTTATCCTTCCGCCGAGTTTCAGATATTCAAGCGTGTCAAACAGCGCAATGACCTGCACCTTATTCTTAAGCTTTTCAATCTCACCTGTAATCATTTCCGCGTCAAAACATTTGTCGCGCAGCTGCACAGCCCTCTCGACAAGTATCATTTCCGCGACACAGACCGTCATCGTGTCAACAATGTGGATTCTGTTACACTTGATTTCATCAGCTGCGATGCAGGCACTCTGCCAACACCCGGAAAGCTTTGACGAAATGGAAATGCAGACCACTTCGTCGCCCGCGTTAATGGCTTCGCGGAAAGCCTGTTCATAGGCAAATGGAGTTACCTGACTCGTTTTCGGGATAGTATCGGTCTCAATGAGCCTATTATAAAACATATCATTGTCTATAGTCACGCCATCTGAAAACTCTTCATCACCAAACCTGATAGTGAGCGGCAGGACGGAAATATTCCACTTCGCTGCCTGTTCCTGTGTTATGTCACTTGCTGAATCAGTTATTATTCTTACTCCCATGTTTTCCTTTCGCACTGTGGTATTCCTGCAATTAAACTACAGGCTTTCCGAGTATGCTTTCAGATTCTGTGAAATCTGAGATAGTACATAATAAAACTTTTGTCTCTGCTCGTCAGAAAACTCAGCAACTGTGCCAGCTCCGACCGCACTGTCGATCTTGTTCTCCAGCATTTTCGCGGCCTTTTTTCCATCAGGTGTCAACTTGATTGCCGCGCGATACCGCCTTCCAGATTGCGACTCATCAATGCTTATCAGATCCTTCTCTGCAAGCTCGGCGATAGATCGTGATACAGCAGCTTTGTCAAGACACAGGATCGCAGCGATATCAGCTCCGGTCATGCCCTCGCTGTGCTTGTCAAGTTCATGCAGCAGCATGACATGCGAACCTTTGAGGCCGATTTTTTCAGCCTCTTTGATCTTGATCTCATTGATCGTCGAATTGATTTCTGTGATCCTGGTGCAAAACTCTTTAAATTGCCAGCCCATGTCCGCTCCAATCCTGCTCTGCAGACCATTTTTGATAACTTGGCCTGAATTACTGCAAGTCAAATGTGTTTTGTGTGTAACATTTGAAAGAGTACCAGTAATATGTTGACATGTCAACATGTAAGACATATCCTACAAGTACAGAGAATCAGAATAGTGACAGCGGAATAGAATGTCTGAGGCGGAAATCCCTCAGAAAGTATAACAGAGTAGTGGGAGAGCACAGTTTTGGCGATGCTATGTTCGACGCGGCAAAACAATTCAGGGACGCAAAGAGAATCGTGATTGCAACGCCATTCTGGAATATCGCTGATGTTCAGTATTACAAGACAGAAGGACTGGATATCCAGGGCGTTGATGTCAGCGAAACTCTTCAACAGACAATGAATGGATCAATGAATGAGATAACATAAGGCTGTAATGCGGCGCATCTTACTCAAGATGTGGTATAATTTCAATATAGGGGGGACAACACTTATGGAACCTGAAAGTTTTGATGCGGTCGCATACAAAAATGCATATACAAATGAGCATTACGACCGATTCTCGCTTATTCTGCCCAAGGGAACAAAAAGAGAATTACAGGCCATAGCAGCCAGACAAAACCAGAGCATGAATGCAGTTATTACAACAGCTCTTACTGATATGATCAATAGAGAACAACAGAAAAGAATGAGGCGTCTGCTCCACTACAAAGAGAATCTAAAGATTCCGCAGGAGTTCAAGATTCTATTTTGGGACACATCATTTGATAAATTAGATGTTCATAAGAACGCGCGGTATATCATCCCGAGACTGTATATGCTAGGTGACGCCAAAGAAATGTACTGGTTACATAAAACATATTCAGACAAAGAAATCATGGATGTGGCCAGGAAAAGTCGCGGTTTTGATGACGTAAGCGCTAATTACCTGTCTCAAAAGTACAGTATAGACAGGAAAGATATGGCCTATTACGTTAATAAAGAAAAAACGGGAAGTTCTTTCAGGCGGTAAGGGGTGTCGATATGCATTTGGAAGTGTTGGATCCGGATCGGATCAGCTTATTGAAGAAGATCACGGATGCTATGGATTTTCAGTATTATATGGCTGGTGGAACCGGTCTGGCATTACAGATAGGAACCAGACAGTCCGTGGACTTTGATTTCTTTGTGCCGGAACATTTTAGCAGTCAAATGGTAATTGATAAAATGCATGATATTTCTACACATGTTGGCATCTTGCAAAATACCGATGATACCTGTGATTTATCAGTTAATGATATACAGGTCAGTTTTTTCTATTATCCAAAACAAATGATCAGCCCATTTGTTAATGGGGAAGAATTCCCCAAACTGAACATTGCCTCAGTTCTGGATATCGGAGCCATGAAATTGGCAGCAATAGGTGGCAGAGGGGCAAAGAAAGATTTCTTTGATCTCTATTGTATGATGAAATATGAAAGTGTTTTGCCTCAGGATCTTATAGATACGGCACGAAAAAAGTTTCCGGATACAGGCTTGAACCACATAATAATGAGCCTGACATATTTTGATGATGCCGAAAACGAAGTTTTGCCTCACACTTTTATTGATGCTTCATGGACTACAATCAAGAAGTTCTTTATTAATGTGCAACCATTATTTGAACAGGCGAATCTTAATTCTGTAATTATTTGATTGTCTCTCCGTAGCATTGCAATAGATTATTTGAAGTATCAGGCCAACTAAGATTGTTACTGCTCACAGGTGACGTATATTATATGTGAGAGATGTGTATGTCCGGCTCAGGGGACTATGATATGATTGTTACACCGATGCACTATTGTGCTTCGAAGAACACACAAAAAAGGAGAGATGGTTTGGGTATATTCAATAACAAACAACAATGGAACGGTCAGAGTAATTACCAGAACAACACATGGACCAATGCGGGAAACAATACCGGAAGTGGCAGTGGTAACGGGAACAGCAATGGGAATGGTTTTAACGGGGAATCAGGAAAGAAAGTCCTGAAATTTCTGCCCTATATTATTGTGGTGGGGCTGATAGTAATTCTGGCTGGCAATTGTTTTTACAAAGTGAGCGAGCAACAACAGGCTGTAGTGACCATGTTCGGGAAAGTGATTTCAGTCAAAGGCGCAGGACTTTACGGAAGGATTCCTTTCATTCAAAATGTGACTTTTGTCGATACGACGACACATGGGATGCCAATAGGATACCGCACTGAAGAAGGCGGAACAGTTGAGGATGAGAGCTCTGAAACGGTAGAGCAGGAATCGATAATGATCACATCAGATTTTAACTTTGTGGATATTGATTTCTACCTGGAGTACAGAGTGAGCGACCCTTAGAAATACCTGTATAATGCTTCGAATCCTGTGGATATTCTCAGGAATACAGCTCAGTCATGTATCCGTTCGACTGTAGTCAATTATACGGTAGATGATGTCATAACGACTGGCAAGAATCAGATACAGGCGGAAGTCAGAGAAAAGCTTGTAGACGAGATGGAGAAGAATGATATTGGTCTTCAGATAGTTAACCTTACAGTTCAAGATGCAGAGCCGCCGACCAGCGAAGTAATGCAGGCATTTAAGGAGGTAGAGACGGCCAAGCAGGGCAAAGAGACTTCAATAAATAACGCGAAGAAGTACCAGAATGAAAAACTTCCACAGGCTGAGGCAGAGGCTGACAAGATAACGCAGACAGCCCAGGCTTCCAAAGAGTCCCGCATCAATGAGGCCGAAGGACAGGCAGAAAGATTTGTGCAACTGTACGCGGAGTATTCCAAGAATCCGCTGATCACCAAACAGCGTATGTTCTATGAAACTATGGAAGAAGTCCTGCCTGGCGTAAAACTTATCATAGACGATGGAAATACACAGACCATGCTTCCGATCGAAAGTTTTGTGAACTCCGGTGAGAACGTGCTGGAATCAGCGGGAAGTGCGGAAAGCCAGGCGGACAGTACGACGAACGCCACAGATAAAGAGGAGGCCGCTGAATGAAAAAGTTCATAAAAGCAGTACTTGTTTTGATAGCGGCAGCAGCAGTAGTAATTATGGTTTCCTCTTTATATACGGTTAAGGAAAACGAATACGCGGTAGTTATGCAATTCGGAAAAATAACAAAAGTCGAATCTGAACCTGGACTCAAGATAAAGATCCCGTTCGTCCAGACCAGAACTATAGTGCCCAAGGCTGTTCAACTATACGATATAGCACCTTCTGATGTGATCACAAAGGATAAAAAGTCCATGATCGCAGACACATATATCATGTGGCAGGTCACGGATCCCATTAAGTTCGCACAGACACTGAACTGCTCGATAGTCGGAGCTCAGGACAGGACAAGTGTTGCTGTTTACAATGCGACGAAGAATATCATAAGCTCAATGTCGCAGGACGAAATAATAGCGGCCAGGGGCGAGAAGCTGACAAGTCTTATAACGAGTGATGCAAATGAATCAATAGGCGGTTACGGAATAGTCATTACCAAGGCTGAAATTAAATCGCTGGATCTCCCGGAAGACAATAAAGAAGCCGTCTACGAGAGAATGATATCAGAGAGAAATAATATCGCGGCATCTTATGAGGCCGAGGGTAAAGCCGAAGCGCAGAAGATTCAGAACGAAACTGACCGCGAAGTGACCGTCATGAAAGCTGAGGCGGAAAAACAGGCGGCAATCCTCGAGGCTGAAGGAGAGACCGCATATATGCAGAAACTCCAGGAAGCGTATGACAGCGAAGATAAAGCCGATTTCTACAATTTCATTCGCAGCCTCGATGCACTCAAAACTTCGATCCAGGGCGGCAACAAAACAATAATTCTGGATAAAGAATCCCCAATTGCACAGCTCTTCTATGGGGCGTATTGAAGACAAAAACCATGAATAATGTCACTGCAGAAGATATAATAGCCGGGCTAAGAGATCTCGGTATAAATTCGAATAGTACGATTCTTGTCCACAGTGCAATGTCAAGTTTTGGACACGTAGAAGGTGGAGCGAACACCGTTATTCAGGCGTTGCTTAATACTGTGTCGGATGGAAATGTTATTGTTCCAACTCTGACAGGAACGGCAAACGATGGACCAGACCGCCCACCAATATTTGATGTGCGTAGCACACCTTGCTGGACAGGAATAATTCCCGAGACTTTCAGAAAGAGAGAGGGTGCATTGAGATCGCTTCACCCAACACATTCCGTTTCTGTCATAGGTCGTGATGCGTCATATATTACGGGTGATCATGTAAATAGTATTACACCATGCGATGAGCACAGTCCTTATTACATCAATGCATTGATGAAGGGATTTATTGTTCTTATAGGCGTTGATTTTGAAAGTAATACTACGGTTCATTGTTGCGAGGAACTGGCTGGGGTACCATATCATTTGCAGAAAGCCAAAACCAATATGACCATGACAGGATATGATGGGAGTGCCAGGAAAATATCGAATTACCTGCATGATTGGGACAAACCCATGACTGATTTTAATGTGCTCGCTCCTGTTGTGCAAGAACATAATGGAATCAGGAAAGGCAAAATAGGCAATAGTACAATACTTGTGATAGATGCTGAGATTATGATCACTGAATGTGTAAAAGTCCTAAAGCAACATCCATTGTTTATGCTGGTTTAACGATTTCATAATAATATGTGCATCTATTCCCACTCATTAAGCCCCAGACTTTGGCGTTCCATAGCCTGCTCAAGAGTTATTTTGTGACAGTTCCCTGAAAGATATTCCATCAGTTCTTTGGTGCCTTCCCTGGTGACATTGTTTACAACGAAGATCCTGCTGCAGCCTGCGTTGAGGAGCCACTGTCTGACCATTTCAACATTGGCATATGGCGAGTCAGTTTTTGTGATGATACCTATAAGTGGACGCAGGATAAAGGACTGAAGTGCGGGACTGAACAGGCTGTAAGGCTCATCGGCTGACTGGACGAGCGCTACCACATCAGCCTCAAAAGAAAAGCATGCAACTCCGACACTGAAGTGTTTTGACTCAGCGTATTCACCGGGAGTGTCAATAGTATCTCCGTCAGCAAGAGTGTATTGTGTTTTTTCATAATGAAGTTCTTCGCCTCGAAGAGCCTGTATAAGGGATGTCTTTCCGGCTTCACTTCTTCCCATTAAAAATAATTTTTTCATGCGTTATTTTCTTTTTGCCAAAACCAAAAGCCAGTTGCACAGCTCAGTTATCTTCTGCATACAGGGCATACTGCAAAACCAAGATCCTCATCAAAGAGCTTTACTACTGCCTTTACGGCGGTTTCCACTTCAGCGAGTCGCCCTGTAATGATCAGTGAACCACAAAAACGATCCATAAATCCGATGTCAATATTTGCGCTTTTCAAAGCCATGTCAGCTGCGGGAACTACTGCCTCCCACGGTGTAAATCTGATGATGCCGATAGCTTCGCCGGAATGGTCTTCCCCTTCATGGACTCCAATGTTTAATCCAAGATCACGATATACACTTGTTTCAGGAGAGCTGATTATGTGTGCCAGACAGACTTCTTTTCCAGGAACACGCACTCGCGTTACGCGAAGATTCTGATCTTTCAGGTCTTCGTAACTGTCATGAAAAATTTTTTCAAATAATTCTTCTCTTGTAATTCGTGCCATAGCAACTCTTTCTATTTCTTAGTGATCTTGCAGACAACAAATCCAAGGGTATCCCTGAAAAAGTTCACTATTTCGGTAAGTGCAGAAGTTACATCAGCAATATCTCCCGTAATTATCAGAGTTCCGGTAAAACGATCCGCGAATCCCAGGTAGACATTACCATTCTTTACCGCAATGTCGGAAGCAATTACTGCTGATTCCGGGGGTGTCAGATTCATGATACCTATTGCGGAAGAACTGTAGTCAATATTAGGGTTCAATCCCAGCTTCTGGTATATGATCGGCGCAGGGCTGCCCATTACATGCGCAAATGTTATTTCTTTTCCGGCGACTGTTTCCTGTACTATCCTTATTTGATCATCATGGTTATTTGGCATTATAATTTCTCTCTTTCTGAATCTGCGAATCAATCGTTATGTCCAGTATAGGCGTAAGAGTACTTCTTCGCAACGCGACAATCATATCTGAAATGGACAAAATCTTATCCTTTCAGCAGATCCATGAGTTCATCTCTGGAGAGCTGACCGAGTGATTGCTGTTCACCTGAGAGAATTGCATCAGCGAGATCTTTCTTGCTCTCCTGGATTTCCATGATCTTTTCTTCAATAGTATCTTTGGCGATCAGGCGGTACACGGCAACGGTCTTTGTCTGTCCGATACGGTGCGCTCTGTCTGTGGCCTGGTTCTGTGCCGCCACATTCCACCATGGATCATAGTGAATTACAACGTCGGCGCCGGTGAGATTGAGGCCGGTTCCGCCAGCCTTCAGTGAAATGAGAAAGACTGAGACTCCCTTTGAGTTATCATCGCTGCACGCTGAATCTTTGCTTTTGACTTTACCTGCGCTCCCGTCATCTGCGAACTCCAGATCAGTCTGACCAACGCCATCATTAAATTCGTGCACCAGGTGAATGCGTTCCTCCTTGGAAGTGGCACCTGTGATCAGATAGTACCTGATCCCGGCCTCATCAAGATCCTGCATAAGGAGAGAGAGCATGGAGGTGAACTGTGAGAAAACAAGCATTCTGTGGCCTCCGTCCATGGCGCTCATTATGAGCTGCAGGCAGGCCTCACGTTTTGCTGATTCCCCATTATAGTCAATGGACAGGAGTGATGGATCACAGCAGATCTGTCTTATCTTGGTGAGTTCTGCGAGCACCTGGATCCTGCTCTTTGAGAGATCCTCATCAGGCATTTCCAGCATTTTCTTCATATGCAGGACCTGAGCGTTGTAGAGTTTTCTCTGTTCTCCTTCAAGTTTTGCATATCGTACCTCTTCAATCTTGTCAGGGAGATCTTTCAAAACATCCTTCTTCAGACGACGCAGGATAAATGGCGCGACCATTTTCTGCAGCCGTTCAGTTGCATCTGCATCGTGTGACTTTGCTATAGGTGTCTCAAATTTTGTCCTGAATTCCTCATATTTGAAGAGAAATCCGGGCATCAGGTAATCGAAGATGCTCCACATCTCGCTCAGCCTGTTCTCTATTGGTGTACCGGTCAGCGCAATTCTGCGGCTGCTGTTTATTATCTTGACCGCCTTGGCGGCACTTGATTTCGGATTCTTTATGAACTGAGCTTCGTCTGCTACCTGCCAGCGGAATTTGAGGCTCTTGTAATAGACCGCATCACGCTTTAAGAGGTCGTATGCAGTTATGAGTACATCCACGGAAGCTGCCTGCTCAAGAATCTTCTTTCTCTCGGAGAGAGTACCAGTGACGGTAGCCGTCCTGATCTCAGGGGCAAAACGAGTGAACTCCTCCTGCCAGTTATAGACGAGAGATGCCGGGCAGACCACAAGACTTGTCGTGGATGCTGTCTGCTTCTCAGCAAGGAGAACTGCTATGACCTGAAGTGTTTTGCCGAGGCCCATGTCATCTGCAAGAATTCCGCCAAAGCCATACTGGGATAGGGTCCTGATCCATTTATAGCCGTATTTCTGGTACTCGCGCATGATGTCACTAAGTGATTCCGGCACATCAAAATCGGAGTCATCTATTGTTTTGAATTCCTTGATGAGCGAGCGGAAAGTGCGATCCCTGTTCTGCGCGATCTCGTCGTGATCCTCGAGCATTTTATCGAGATACATTGCGCGGTAGAGCGGAACAGTGATTTTATCCCTGACAAGCGCATCCAGCGGGACCTTGAGGTTGTCGAGCATTGTCGATACTGTATGGAGAGATTCACTGTCACCAAAATCGATGAAATCTCCGTTCTTCAGCCTGTGATACTTCTTTTTCGCGCGGTAGCTCGCAAGGACTTCCGCCAGTTCCTCTGCAGTAAGGTCACTGCTGAGAATTTTGAGATCCATCAGATCGCTTTCGACAGAGACCCCGACCTTTATCTGCGAGACACTGCGGATGCGAAGTCTCCTGAAGGCATCGGTGCAATGAACTTCACCGACAGCCATCAGATCTTTGATGCCGGAATCGAGCACTTTGTAGGCCGTATCATCATCACTGTTGCATGAAAACTCATGCTTTTTATGATCGTATTCCGGAAAATATGAGAGTATAAGGTCAGCAGCCCCGTTCTCATCGTTAAAGCTCCGAAATGGCTCTATCGGCAGATCGCTGACATCGAGTTTGCTGATGAAGCGTTGTCTGTCGTTTCCGCCATAATCAGCCCTTCCGATGCACTTAAGAGTCCCATATTCAGAATCCAGGTAGAAATCGAATCTGGCCTCAGCCGGCAGCGCTTTTTCAATAATGCCGGTATCAGGTTCGCTTACAGTGATGTATGGTTTATCGCGAAGCTCAGGGAGCACGTTGTAGTAGAAATCCGACAGGGATTTCATACCTATCTTCATTGAGAACATGCCATATTCAGCGTCTTCGTCATCATCATTTTCATATTGGTGTCCATACATCCGTCCGTAAGAGTTGCGGTATGAGTATCTGCGCGAATTACC
The DNA here is from genome assembly GCA_012512995.1 of Clostridiales bacterium. Taxonomy (GTDB): domain Bacteria; phylum Bacillota; class Clostridia; order Lachnospirales; family Lachnospiraceae; genus CAG-791. The sequence goes on from JAAZDA010000315.1 coordinate 11,320, forward strand.
ATAAGTGAAAGGATACAGATTTGCGTTGTCGAATGGCCCCAGGATATTGTATTCGTCAGGGTCAAGCCTCGTGAAAGATCCGTTTTCCAATACATAGTGGTATTTTTCGCCGTCCAGGATCAGGGGGACTTTGCCTTCGACTTTTACGCCGTCGATCTGCCTGCCTTTCCCTCTGGAAGCGTTTATGGTCACAGCAAACCTGACGGTACCCTCGTCAAAACTAAGCATAGGGTAGCTTTCATCTTTCATCTTGTCTTCAAATTCGATAGAATTTCCCTTCATAAGGTCATAGAAATTATCCAGTCTCTCGCCATCAAGCTGGATATTGCTATACTTTGACATATCTCTGCCATTATAGATTTCTGAGTTGTATTGAAGGAAATACGCGCTCCTCCTGGCATCCTCAGTCTTCAGGTATTCCAGGATCGGCTGCGACTCTTTTACGAAGGCATCTGAGGCAAAATGTAATTCCTCACTCTTGCCAAGTTTGATTGAACCGTTGTCATTTATGAGCTTAATAAGTCCGCTGATGTCCTTGACAGAATATAACCTTTTGATCCCGATCTTGAACGAGAGCTCCAACTTCATATCATCAAAACAAAGTTTGGGCTTCAGGCTTATACACTCTGTGCGGACATTTGATTCATCGAGCAGACGGTTGACTCTTGTTTTGCCGAAGCTATGAAGAAAATCGGCAGCGTGACTGTCTGTTTTGTCACCGGGATTAAATTTCAGGAAACGATCGTAGGCCAGATAAAGGATCGCAAGCTGGTGTTCACATAACTGTTTTCCGTATGAGTTGTTCTGGTAATAATTGCTGCCACACCTGCAGCCTCCACTGAGAATGGCAGATGGTGACAGACAGATCTGCACATCATAAAGATGACCACTTTCTTCAGCGATGCCGCGTATCATAGTGACTACCTCGTCAGGTTCGTAGCTGAGACGCTCTTTCAGGTAGCCGACATCAAAACAAGTGAGATGGGCTTTTCCTTCGTTCACAATTTTTGCAGCATCCTGGCATACTCCACGAGTGGTTTTGATCTCAGACATCAGTTTCGGCAGATTGAAAAAGAGTTTGACACCATTTCTGACTGCAGCCTTCCATGTCTCTTTTACACACTCCGGGAGATATTCCACGGCCAGCGGGTCAGTCACTGTTGTATTTCTGTCCGCCTTAATCGCGGCAGCGGCAGCCGCCGCTTTGGACAAGGAAGCTGTTGAAGCTTTGGACAGACTGGCAGCCTTAGCTTTGGATAAGCCAGTTGCTGAAGCCTTGCCCGTTGCTCCTTTCCTGCCTTCCGATTCCCACTTATAG
>JAAZDA010000498.1 GCA_012512995.1 Clostridiales bacterium
CGATAAAAGCAGCGAGGCTGCACTATATGGCCCCGTGGTCAAGTGGTTAAGACATCGCCCTTTCACGGCGGTATCATGGGTTCAAATCCCGTCGGGGTCATTTGAGAGGTAAGCTGCATTATATATGCAGCTTTTGCATTAAAAGATTTACATATTTGGACCTTTAGCTCAGTTGGTTAGAGCAATCGGCTCATAACCGATCGGTCCCGGGTTCGAGTCCCTGAGGGTCCATTTACAAAACGCACAAGAACATCTATTGCAGATGCCGCTTGTGCGTTTTGTATTTGAAGAATTACTATGAATATAAGACCACATAGGCCAAACTAGTCAATATAGTTCCTTCACCCAAGAATGCTCTTTATTTCGTCCTCAGGCATATCGACTTCCTTTGATATATCAGCGTAACTTAGACCTTCACGAGATAATTTGAAAATCTGGCACAGAAGACTGCGCTCTTTAGCTCTTCCTTTAGCTTCGCCTTTAGCTTCGCCTTTAACTTCGCCTTCCTTCAACCCTTCATGGTATTTATCCTGCATCATTGATTCAAATTGCATATATTACGCCTCCATTCGCCATTACTGCGCTTGAATCGTACTTTATCATCGACCTGTCTAATCCAATTCCCTTTATCAAGCCGCTCAACAACCTTAGGATCATTAATATAATCAATAAACGCCTTGAGCTCTGGGGTGATCTCACCTGCTGTACCAGCGGTATTTACAAATATGCTCTCGGCACCATCACCAAGTTCTTTGTAATTCCGCAGGTTGAGCTTCTTGAAACGCTCGACATACTGACTTTCTCCAAAGAGATCAAACCTGCATATGAAAATCTCGTATAGATCCGGTATTTCCGAATAGTACTCGCCCCTGCCAAGGAGCATTGCGTCAAGTTCCGACTGATAAAACCTGCTGCGCTTCGGAATGTCATCAACGCGCCTGTTCTGCATTTCAACGTTGTAGACCTTGCCTGTTGCTCTTGCCAGAATATCCAGCCTTATCCCTTTGCCGTCATAGACTGTATTAACAGCCTTTTCCCTCTCAAGATACGTGAGTTTCTCAATTTCAAAACACAGTATGCTCTCGAGCAGCTTTCTGCACAGTTCGCTGTTCTCCTGGAACACTGTGCTGAACATGATGTTGTCGGTTATCCCCACATCATCGAAACTCCTGCCGATATTAAGTTGTTCTTCCTTCACTTGTTTTCTCCTTTAATTATATTTGACTTGTCATTTTGTTTCAATTGCTTAGAGTGATTTGCTCGGGATATCCGAATGAAAATAAGAATAGAAAGATATTTGATAAGAACAGCAGACAGAACGCCTGCCGTTCTCATAGATTACCATATACCGTTGAACATGACAACATAAGCACAGATACAGATCAATTATTTAGCATGGACGAAGTTAATGTTTACAGGTTTTATGTCCTTAAATGTTCTACTGGTGGGTTTGAATTATCGTTTTACCTGTGAAGCCCGAGGGTCATCAACATTCGCGGGTAAGAGCCGAGCCCGGCAGAGACAAATGTGACGGGCTTACCCGCGAAACAGTGCAGACAGTCAAATTCGCGGGTAAGAAGCCGAGCCCGGCAGAGACAAATGTGACAAGCTTACCCGCGAAATGAGGCAGACCATCGAATTCGCGGGTAAGAAGCCGAGCCCGGCAGAGACAAATGTGACGGGCTTACCCGCGAAATGAGGCAGACCATCGAATTCGCGGGTAAGGAACCGAATCCGGCATAGAC
>JAAZDA010000316.1 GCA_012512995.1 Clostridiales bacterium
CCAAATACATTCTGCTTTTTCTGCAAGCAGAAACGCAGAATGTACTTTTGACCCTTATATCATTTGATTATAATCTGATCAGAATCTGGAGAGGAACAATAAGAAGATCTGGTAATTCCAACAAATCAATCTGCACTTTTGGCGCTGCAATGGCGATCGTGATGATAACTGCCATTGCGGCCTTTGGTTTTGCCGGCTGTGGAGCATCAAATCCAGACGGAAATTCTACAGCAGGCGTCGGAACAGGCGAGGGCAGCGAATCGTCGGTATCTGGTATAACTGGTGAATCAGCAGCGGCCGCCGTATCACATGCAGATCCGACATCAAGTCTTTACGAACAAATCATAAACGAAGATTCAATGAATGAGCAGGCAACCCTGAGCATTCCCACATATGTTACGAAAATAGACGGCACCTGGTTCATAGTAGATTGCTACCATAACCAGGTACTTTATTATGATGCACAGACGGACGACAGTGATTCCGCCAGTGTAGTAGATTGCTACCATAACCAGGTGCTTTATTATGATGCACAGACGGATGATAGTGATTCTGCCAGTGTAGATGATTCAGAAAGCAACAGCGAAGCAAAGAAATTGTCTGATAATTATGAGAACTCAGATGACTTTCCACAAGTTGACCTCACGGAATGGCATGTTTTGCCGGATGATCCGGAACTCCCGATGAACCAGCCGCACACGATAGCCGGGGACGGAAATGTGCTCCTGGTCGATGACACCGAGAACAACAGGGTGCTCGTGTATACGGTTAATGACGGGGAGAACAGCTATGCGGACGACGCGTCAGCGAGTGCTGGCAACAGAGACGGCGACAGTAGCAGTGCGGACAACGATAATATCAGTAAGTTCACGCTGACGCAGAAAATCGACAATGTCGGAACGAGACCGCATTATACGAAATATGACGAGACCACCAAAACCTTTTACACGTGGAGCTCGATGACAGGCGAGCTATACTGCTTCAGGGATACGACAGGAAGTGAAAGTGTAAATTCTGCCGGTGGTAAAAATGCAGATAACGGAATGGGCAGTAGTGGAACTGGCGAAGTTGATGCCACCGTTGATGCCACCGATAATGCAGTCACGTGGGCAGGGACGAGAAGCGTATCAGCTCTGAACGGAACATATGTAAGATCGTTTACGATAGCCGGGGATAAGATATGTTTTGTCTCAGGAATATCGTTGACAGGACTTGCACCGACGGTCTTCGTGTGCGACCTCGAGACACTGGAAGTGGAGGAGCAATACAGCATTCCTGACGAGATCGCTGGAATGGTGCAGATCACGCCACTGACAGGTATCCTGGATGAATCTGCGGAGACTGATGTGAGTAACGAAATTGATGATGTCAATGACTGCACGAGATTCACGGATGAAGCGTTGGATGGCCCGATCATCGTGACAGTTTCGACAGACCTTGCCGGCTCACAGGATGCCGCGACAATACTTGTGGCGGGCAGTCTGAAAGACTTGTCAGAAGGCAAACGGACTGATATTTACAGTGATTATTTTGTCGGCGGTGGCACACCGTACTATGTGAATCTCGTTGACGGCAGATATTACCTCACCGAGCACAGGCTTTCGGATCACGCGATCTGGAGCTTTGTGGCGGAGACCAATGAGGCGGATGATTCAGTGAGGATAAGCGATGTGAAGGCGTTGTACTGAGCCGGCGATGCCGGCCATGGCCTATTGAAAATGTTGTTTCTGAAAGAAAATTGCGCACAGAAAAAGCTGAAAAAGCACTTTTTGACATTTTAACATGAATATCGCATGTGCTTTTGACAAAATGGTTAAATACAAGTTGTGTTTTTGACAAAATAGCTTAAATACAAGTTGTGTTTTTGACAAAACTGGGTATTATATGAATTATACAGAGCAAATCATATATGACGGTTACAGTTCGTACAGCCGGCCAATTGGATAACAAGAACTAACTTGCAGAATGGTAACAAACGGGTCCATAC
>JAAZDA010000317.1 GCA_012512995.1 Clostridiales bacterium
GTGTTGGAAGCTGACTCTCTGTTATGCCGCAGATATCCAGCATTTCTTTCGACCATTTTCTGTTCTTCACATCAAGAAGGAGCATTCCGGAAGCCTCCGACATATCAGTGCAGAACGCGCCGCATAGCTTATATGCCAGATAGTCCTTCGGCAGCATGATCTTGCGGATCCTTGCAAAATTATCCGGCTCATTTGTTTTGACCCAGAGGATCTTGGGTGCCGTAAATCCGGCAAACGCAATGTTCGCCGTGTAAGCGCTGAGTTTGTCCTTGCCGACCACATTGTTGAGGTAATCCGTTTCCTTCGTCGTGCGCCCGTCGTTCCAGAGAATTGCGGGGCGTATGACTTCATCATTCTCATCAAGTATCACCAGGCCGTGCATCTGACCGCCAAAACTTATACCTGCGACATTTTTCCTGTCTTCTTCGGAAACCAGTTCCTTCAGTCCCTCAATGGATCTGCTGAACCAGTCCTCAGGATTCTGCTCCGACCATCCCGGATGAGGGAAGAACAACGGATACTCTTTCGAAACAATATTCCTGATCTTTCCCTTCTCGTCCATAAGGAGAAGTTTTACTGCGGAAGTACCAAGATCAACTCCGATATAAAGCATTTGAACCCTCCATTTTTATTGCTGTGTTGTTTGTGTGCCCGTGCACGCTATATACATAGTATATTGTTCCGGTCAAAACTTCAATACCATTTTGAATTTTTGACTTTATGCACAGTTTGCGGGTTGCATTTTTGTCTGTTTTTTCCATGCATCCATGTGTCCGTGCATGTGCACGTTTTTGATTGACTTGATGTTTGCAAGGGTTTACACTGATGGTAGCGTGCATTAGCACATATGAACGGGGTGAACAAAATATGCCAACTATAAAAGAAATTGCGGAAATTGCAGGGGTCTCCAGAGGAACGGTCGATCGTGTCCTCAATAACAGAGGCTCCGTCAACAGCAGCACCGAGAAAAAGATAAGAGATATCGCCAGCGCACTTCATTACACTCCGAACCGCGCCGGGCTTGTGCTGGCCGCACAGAAGAAAAATCTCAAGCTCGGATTCATAGTTTTCGGCCATACTAATCCGTTCTTTGATAAGGTACTTGTCGGAGCAAATGAAGAATCCGAAGAACTGAAATGCTACAACTGTCAGGTGATTACAAGAAAAGCCGGTGTAAGTGCCGAAGAAATGATGAGCGCGGTCAATTCACTCGTTGAAGAAGGAGTCAATGGTCTTGCCATTGCGCCAGGCAACACAGATATCATGAGAAGTAAGATCGCAGAGCTGGCAGCAAAAGGTATTCCTGTCGTCACGCTAAACACCGATATTGAAAATTCTGAGCGAATAGCGTATGTAGGAAGCAATTACAGAGAGAGCGGCAGGACCGCCGCCGGGCTTGTTTCCCTCGTCACTTCCCTCTCTCCTGCTCCCGTCCATGTCGGCATCATCGCCGGTTCCGACCAGATCCTGTGCCACACAGAAAGGATCGCCGGTTTCCAGGCGAGGATAAACGAGGCCTATCCCAAAATACAGGTCTCAGGTATCGTGTACAACCACGATGACGATATAGAAAGCTACTTCGAGACATCTACTCTCCTTCGGACTCATCCGGAAATAAATGTGTTGTATTTCTGTGCAGCCGGTGTCTATGGCGGATGTCGTGCTCTTACAGAATCCGGCCGTCAGAAGGAAATGCGGATCATCACACACGATGCCGTGAGCACTACAGAAGAGCTCATAAAAAGAGGCATCATTTCCGCGACCATCTGTCAGCAGCCTGAGAAACAGGGTCGCCTGCCCCTCTCCATACTTTTCTCATACCTTACAACAGGGGCGAAACCGGATAAGGACTGCTACTACGTAGATACAGATATAAGGATCGCAGAAAATCTGCCTCAGTAAATTCAAGCGGCGCCCGGTCACACCGGCAACGCCGCTTTTTTATGTTTATGCTTCCTGGTTGAACAGTGATGTCGAAAGGTATCTGTCACCTGAATCAGGAAGGAGCACTACTATATTCCTGCCCTTGAATTCAAGTCGCTCAGCAATTTGTTTTGCCGCCCAGAGAGCAGCTCCTGATGAAATACCGACCATGATTCCTTCACTTGAAGCAAAGATCCTTGCCTCGTCAAACGACGCTTCATTAGGAACACGGATTATCTCATCATAGATCTTTGTGTCCAAAGTCTTCGGGATAAATCCGGCGCCTATGCCCTGTATCTTGTGCGAACCAGGCTTTTCTCCTGAAAGGACTGCCGATGAATCAGGCTCTATCGCAAAGACCTTCACATCCGGATTCTTCTCTTTAAGGTATTTTCCAACGCCTGACAGCGTTCCGCCGGTGCCGACTCCTGAAACAAAAGCATCCACATGTCCGTCGGTGTCGTCCCAGATCTCAGGTCCCGTCGTGTCATAATGTGCTTTCGGGTTAGCCGGATTGTCGAACTGTCCGAGGACTATTGATCCCGGTATCTGCCTGTTCAGCTCATTCGCCTTTTCGATCGCGCCCTTCATTCCCTTCGCGCCTTCAGTCAAAACAAGTTCTGCTCCATAAGCTTTGAGTATATTGCGGCGTTCAACACTCATCGTATCGGGAAGTGTAAGTATCGCCTTGTATCCTCTCGATGCTGCCACTGATGCAATTCCTATGCCTGTATTTCCAGAAGTGGGTTCGATTATAGTAGCGCCGCGCTTAAGTTTTACGCTGTTCTCTGCGTCCACTATCATAGCCAGAGCCACCCTGTCCTTTACGCTTCCGGCCGGGTTCAGATACTCAAGTTTAACAAGGATCTTCGCGTTTGTGATATTCCTCTTCTTCTCATAGTTGCCAGCCTCCATAAGAGGTGTGTGACCGATAAGTTCAAGTGCGTTCTTTTTGATATTCATAATTTACTCCTCCTCGATTGAGCTGCTCTTGCTTAGTCCATACCATTTTTTGTATTCCTACCAATCAGATAGGAATATCTTGAAATAGATAATACGCCCACAAATATGGAATGTCAACATTATTTTTGTTATACTTGCAGAAGTAGTTTCTCAAAGCAGCCGGAGCAATTATATTCCGGTATGGAGGTAAGTTTTCATGAGTGATAATAAACAGAAAAGACTTGTAGTAGCGCTGGGACATGACGCACTTGGCTATACGACCACTGAACAGTGGGACGCCGTAAAGGTGACAGCCAGAGCACTTGCTGACCTGATAGATGCCGGTTACCAGCTTACAATCACACACAGCAACGGTCCGCAGGTCTCAATGATCCATAAAGCAATGACTGAACTGAGGAGAGTGTTTATTGACTACACCCCTGCACCTATGAGTGTATGCAGTGCCATGAGCCAGGGTTATGTGGGATATGATATTCAGAATTCTCTGCGCGCGGAGCTTCTCTCCCGCGGCAATTCAACCACAGTATCAACAGTTCTCACACAGGTCTCCGTTGATCCTTATGA
>JAAZDA010000318.1 GCA_012512995.1 Clostridiales bacterium
CCATACAGACAACGCATTCGATAATCGCCATTATCACGAACAGCATTGCCCACTGGAACATGCACCAGTAGTCCTGGTAATTGACTGTGAACATTCCGCGGCTGAAGAAAAACCTGAACACTACAAGGATACCTGCGATATAAATTGTTTTGCCGATGACTGGTCTCTTCCTGACGAGCGGCATTGAGAAGAGAAAGAATCCCATGATGACGCAGGGGATCAGGATCAGGAACCAGCGAAGCGAGTGAACATAGGCTGAGAGCGTATCCGACAGCATACTGGCCAGCGTGTAATCGGAGGCTGACGAAGTCATGCCGAAGAGCTGCGGGATCATCGCAAAATATGCCGTGCCGCCATACATCACGACGCACAGTACAAGCACCGCGCCAAAACCTGTGACGTAGCCGAGGATGCAGAGCAGTGTCTGTCTTATGGTTTTGACGCGCCCTGTGTGTGTCCAGAAAGCGGCGAGCCAAAGTGAGAGTATAAGTGCTGCTTCTGCTATATTCGAGAATCTCACAGTCACATTTATTCCAAGACAGACGCCCGCCAGTATGAACCAGCGCTTCTTCTCCGGGACAGAAGTCACCGCAAGGAACAGGAAGAGCACACCGAGCGTAAGGAAGAAATATGTCAGATAATTATAAAGAATATTAGTCGGGCACCAGCAAAGGCATTCCGCGATAAACTCCCCAATGAATACCATCCAGCCCGGGATAAGCCTGCGCAGCAGATAGTAACTGACGAGTGCTGTCGCTGATACCGTAAGTGCCGTCATAATATTCATTCCGAGCATCGTTCCGCCGCCGGGAAGGTCAGTCAGAAATTTGCCCCACAGATTTGACAGAAAGGTCGCGAAGAACCAGGTGCTTCCGCCTGTTCCCGCATCGCCCAGAAAGTTATAATTCCCGAGGCTGTACATTCCGTCTGCTATATTTATCCCCTGGTTTGATGCAAACAGCGGCCATAACAGAAGAACCAGCGGCATGATAAAGCGCTCTGCAGGTTTCTGAAAGATCTTAAGTTTTTGAACAATACCTGAAACGCTCATTTATTCTCGGTTCTTCGTGCCAAAGATCGCATCGACTTTGCGCGCAAGTTTTGTATTTGCCATATTGCGTGAAACATAAGCGAAAAATATGCTTCTGATAAAATCCACTGCCATGCACAGAACAAATACTGTCAGTACGCATATAAGCATATGGAATATCATGAATCCGTTCTGCGGTACATCTCCGAAAAACTTCGTGAGACTCGGAAGCCATCTGTCGCGTATGTCAACGTTCTCATGAATTATGTAGACTCCGAGCGTGAGAGGTGCACAATATCGGATAAGTTTTGCTGCCATGCCTTCCCTTATCCTGATATTGCGGAACATGAAGAACAATCCGCTGGCTGATGTAAGGCACAGTATGAAATTATAATGAAATGGCACGTCCGCATAATACTGCAAGGATCTGTAATTGTAAGCAATGTAGTGAAGGATAAGCGATATTGCCCAGATGCCTGCTGCCGAGCCCGCAAAGAGTATCGCGCCTTTGCGAAGACTGTCTATGCGCGTCATCCCGTATTTTCTTATATAGCCGGCGATCAGATACAGCACGATGAACCAGCCGAAATCATAACCGAACCTGTCAAATGTAAGGCGTACAGGACTTACGCTCGGCATGAAACAATAGAAGAAAAGCAGGCCGATTATTACCAGCTTAAGCTGCCTGCCTGACAGTTTTTCAATACCGGCGTTAAGCAGCGGTGAGAGCAGATAAAGGATCACATATGCTGTTATGAACCAATATGATTCCATGGAAACCGGAAAGATATAGAACCAGAGCTGCCACGCATTCCCGGCATAAAGAGGTATGCCGATAAGGCTCAGCACCAGGGGAATGAGCAGCGTATAGAACAGGATTTCCAGCATTAGCGATAATATCCTGCCGAATCTGAATCCTGACTTGGAGAGAAAATATCCTGTTATCAGTACATAGACGTTTACTGAAGCTATGCAGAGCGCCTCGAAAAGATTTGCCAGCACCTGCACTGTTCCTGCCGGCGCGCCTGACCTGGTAAGGACATCCGCATTTGAAAGATAATGAAGGCATACTACCATGAACATGGCCACTATGCGGAGCAGCTCATAATTTGCCATGCGCGGCGGCCTGACTGTCTGACTAACTGTTCCGGAATATTCTTTTTGATCACTGTTCATATACCGGCCTGTCCCTTCATAAATGGCGTTTACAATTTAATCTTTTCTGCGTTCTGTGACAATATCCTGTCCCTGAACGCGGAAAACAATATCGCAGTTCTCTATCGTCTGAAGGCGATGTGCGATAATGATGAGTGTTTTGCGGCCGTGAAGACGGTCTATGGATTCCATGATCGCGGCTTCCGTCTCTCCATCAAGCGCAGATGTCGCTTCGTCGAGGACCAGTACTTCAGGATCCTCGTAAAGTGCTCTGGCAATGCCTATTCTCTGGCGCTGTCCGCCCGACAGGCGTATGCCGCGCTCTCCTATCTCTGTGTCAAGGCCCTTCGGCAGCGACTTTACATGCTCATCGAGCTGAGCCTCTCGGAGTGCCGCCCATACCTTATCATCATCAATATCCTCATCAGCATATCCGAATGCGACGTTCCTTCTTACTGTTGTATCCAACATGAATATTGTCTGCGGAATGTAACCTATATTGCGGAGCCAGCCGCGGTAATGCTGCATCACATCGACACCGTCGGCGAGGATCCTGCCGGACTCAGGTTTGAGGAGTCCCAGCATAATATCGACGATAGTAGTTTTGCCGGCTCCAGATGTGCCGACTATGCCTATGGATTTTCCGACAGGGAATGTGACCGCAGCATCTTTGAAGATATATACATCACTGTTCGGATATTTGTATGTTATGTTCTCCATACGTATCTCTTTTGTTACAGGAAGCTTTTCGACCTTCGGCACGTGACGATAATCCTCAGCCCTGTAAGAAATGGTATCGTCATGGATCTCCTGCTGAAGATTGTCACTGACATTATTGAGGAATGGTTCGAAATACGCCATTGAAGTCGTGTAATTGTTGATGCGGTTCGCTGATGGAAGGAGACGTGCCGCGGCAGCCGCAAGCACTGATACCTGCGCGATCATCTGGGTAAGATCAGTTTTGCCGTTCCAGATCTCGATCAGCATATACAGGATGAGACCCGCTATTGTGACAGCCTCTATAAGAAGCCGGGGCGTCGAGCTGTATAGTGTATACTTCTGGACAGCATTCACATAACCCTCACCGCAATCCGCGTAAGAATTGATGAAAAAGCTCTCTTTGTTGGCGACCTTGATCTCCTTGATCCCAATCACGGACTGGTCGATCCATTTGTAGAGGCCCGCGTAATAATCCTGATTATCCTTGCCGGCTTTGATCATGACAGGCTTTATGAAGCGGCGGATCAGCGCCAGCACTATGATGAGAAGCGCCGAGATCGTGACCGTCATCTTCCAGTCCACGAGCAGGAGCACAGCGACCAGCGCCACGAAGATCAGAACCTCGCTTGCGAGCTGCAATACAGTGAGGATCAGTGCGTAAACATTGTTGATATCTGAAGTTATATTCCTCTGGATTATTGATGTATCCGCATTCAGATAATACTCGTAAGGTCTCATCATGAAGTTGATCATCATGCGATTGCTGGTCTCGAACTGATTCTTGTAAATGAAACGCAACAGCACCTTCTGCTCCAGGAAAAGGTAAATATCCTTGAGAACGAAGATCACGACTATCGCGATCATGCAGACCTCTGCGAACTGCAGAGTACTCGTCATTCCGAACAGGTTGTAGATGTCGCCCATATGATATGTGTTGTTCGCGATCGACTCTGGATTGACCACCGCCGTCATGACAGGCACAACAAGAGCTATTCCTGCTGTCTCGAGCAGGGCTCCAAAGAGCATCATCAGAAGGAGCAATACCATCTTGGCCTTCTGCTTACCATCGAGCAGCAGATTAATCTTCTTAAGTTTCTTCATTCACACACCTGTTCCGAAAATAATTTTACACAATTTTACCATGGATGCGCCACTCATACAAAATCACTGGAGAACTCAGTCAGATTGCCTCATTCTGTCTGTGGATCTCCGGCGCTTCGTATCTGTCCATGAAATCATCGCCGAGGTACACCTTCTCCTTCGCGCAGTGGAGCGATGATGGCACAGTGTAGACTGTTACGACCCGGTCGAACATGAGCCCGTCAACAAAATTCAACACTTCCATCGGGAAGAATGCGTCGAGTATAACGCATTCCGAAAAGTCAGGATCCGAAGCATAATCATATTTGTCGCGCGGGTGCGGCTTTATGACGACCTGAGCCTTCCTGCCGTTTACCTCATCATTCTCATTTATGAGATCGACAAATAATTTCTTTCTGTCACCGAGATCCGGCAGCAGCGGTTCAGTCAGAACAAGTACTACAGGCTTTCCATCGATCCTGGCCGAGTCAAGTTGCTTCACAAGTTCAGTGCGGTTCGAAATAAAAAGTTCTGTCAGGAGCTCACGACCGTCTGCATCGAGTCCCTCCGCCAGTTCTTCTCTCTTCTTCTCAATATATTTAGGCCCCGGGAATTGCAGCGCCGAAATATCATTCACTTCCATATCGATGCAATACTTGCTGTATCCGTTCTGAATGAAAATGAGTCCCATCGCTGCCATCCCGGCCTTCAGCCCGAAATGCCCGCGGTTGTCATAACGCGCCGTGTCGTAATACTTGAGGCAGTCGAGCCCATCTTCTACAGCGTGATATCTGATGTGCTTCTCCGCAAGATAATAGCCTATAGGATCAGAATCGCAGAAAACATATATATCCCTGTATGCTCTGAAATCCACCGGAACGAATGGAGCCTCAATCGCCGCATAGCGCTTGCAGAACTTCATTCTTCTTATCATATTCGTGACGATATTTCCTGTGTCCTTCTTGAG
>JAAZDA010000319.1 GCA_012512995.1 Clostridiales bacterium
GCTTTACGACAAGTCTGTCTATCACGATCTCTATGCTGTGCTTTATATTCTTGTCCAGGCTTATATCTTCCGACAGATCATATAGATTTCCGTCGACTCTCACACGCACATATCCGGAGCGGCGTGCCCTGTCGAACACCTTCTCATGCATGCCTTTCCTGCCGCGCACTACAGGCGACAGGACCTGGATCTTCGTTCCTTCCGGCAACTCCATTATCCTGTCGGTCATCTGGTCCACGGTCTGCTTCTCTATGACTCTGCCGCAGTTCGGGCAGTGCGGAATACCGATCCTTGCATACAGAAGTCTGAAATGATCATATATCTCGGTCACTGTTCCTACCGTCGATCTCGGGTTTCTGTTAGTTGATTTCTGATCTATGGAAATAGCCGGAGAAAGGCCTGAAATATCCTCTACATCCGGCTTCTCCATCTGTCCCAGGAACTGCCTTGCATAAGACGACAGCGACTCCATGTACCTGCGCTGTCCCTCGGCATATATCGTATCAAAGGCCAGCGACGACTTGCCCGATCCTGATAATCCGGTCATGACAACAAGCTCATTGCGCGGAATATCAAGGCTGATGTGCTTGAGATTATGCTCATTCGCACCCCTTATCCTTATGCAGTCATCCTTGTATATGATCTTCCGCCTTGCTTCGTCGGCGCGTGAATCCTCAGCAAATTTCTCTTCATCCGCCTTTAGTGACGGCCAGTAATCAATTTTCCTGCGCATATATTTCTCCATCCGCTGATACTAACTAAAGATATAGTTCACCCTTCATTTCTTCCCAGTTGCTTCGCCATAGTACTTGCGGAGTTCTATAAGTTGGTCGCGAAGTTCGGCTGCCACTTCGAAGTTGAGTTCGGTCGCTGCGTGTTTCATCTTCTTCTCTGTCTTGTTTATGATGGCTCTCAGTTCGCCGGCGCTCATTGATTCGGGGTCTTTACTGAAAGCGACTTCGTCCTTTGATATATCCTTCGATACCGCGATGAGGTCACGGACTGCCTTCCTGATCGTCTGTGGCGTAATGCCGTGTTCCTCATTGTATTCCTTCTGGACCTTGCGCCTGCGGTCTGTCTCATCTATAGCCCGTCTCATTGAATCCGTCATGTTGTCTGCGTACATTATGACATGACCTTCAGCATTTCTTGAAGCGCGGCCTATGGTCTGGATCAGTGAGGTCTCTGATCGCAGGAACCCCTCCTTGTCAGCATCAAGTATGGCAACAAGTGCGATCTCCGGAATATCAAGACCTTCCCTGAGAAGGTTTATCCCGACCAGAACATCAAATGCGTCAAGCCTCATGTTACGTATTATCTGCGCTCTCTCAAGCGTGTCAATATCAGAGTGCAGATACTTTACCCTTATACCTGTTTCTGCAAGATAATCAGTCAGATCCTCAGCCATCTTCTTGGTAAGCGTTGTCACCAGCACCTTATTCTTGCGATCTGTCTCTTTGCGGATCTCCTTTATAAGGTCATCTATCTGCCCCTCGACAGGATGGACCTCGACCTCCGGATCCAGAAGCCCTGTCGGCCTTATTATCTGTTCCGTGCGCAACAGCTCATGGTCTTTCTCATAAGGACCCGGTGTCGCCGAAACAAACATCATCTGGTCTATTCTGTCCTCAAATTCATTGAAGCTGAGTGGCCTGTTATCCATAGCCGACGGGAGCCTGAATCCATAGTTCACAAGAGTCGTTTTGCGGCTCTGATCACCGTGGTACATAGCGCCGATCTGCGGAATAGTAATATGTGACTCATCAACGAGTATCAGAAAATCTCCCTTGAAGAAATCCATGAGACACATCGGTGATGACCCCGGTGCCCTCCCCGAGAGCGGTCTTGAATAGTTCTCTATCCCGCTGCAGAAACCGGTCTCCCGCATCATTTCCAGGTCAAAATTAGTGCGTTCCGAGATTCTCTGTGCCTCCAGCAGCTTGTCCTCGCCCTTGAAGTACTTTACTCTTTCGTCCAGCTCTTTCTCTATCTCATTGCAGGCCCTGTCGATTTTCTCCTTCGGCACCACATAATGAGATGCCGGGAAAATATCGATATGCGTGAGCTCCGTGTGCGCCCTTCCTGTCAGTGGATCGACCTCTTTGATCTTCTCTATCTCGTCGCCGAAGTACTCGATCCTTATAAGATAATCGGAACCTTCGGCCGGATTTATTTCAAGCACATCGCCCCGCACTCTGAAACAGCTTCTCTGCAGATCCATATCATTGCGTTCGTAGTGGATCGATATAAGCC
>JAAZDA010000320.1 GCA_012512995.1 Clostridiales bacterium
GTATTGTTGAGACGAGCCTTGGAACCGCAATAGTAGCTGATACGGGTTCGTTTGCAGCAGGTGATTCCACCCTTATTGATGTTGCAGTAGAGTGGTAAATAAAGGCATTCGGAAATTTAAGGTCAGCCATATGAAAAGTGTTTATTATTCCGGCAGAGAGGATTCTCTGACCGGTTTTTTTATTGCCGGGCAGGTTTTGCTTCTGTGTTACGCTATTGTGAGTTACAATGTTTGAAACAAAAGCGGCCCGAAGGAAAACGAAATAAGCGTCCGCGAAGGCACAGATGAAAATGTAAGCGAAGGCATCAATGAAAGCGCCCATGTAAGCTCAGGTCAGGAGGCCAGTTATGAAAATCAGCGAGCTGCTCAAACAGAACAAAGTTACGATCTCATTCGAAGTTTTCCCGCAAAAGAAGGCGGACGGGATAGATAAGGTAAAATTGGCTACTGAAGAGATATGTGCGCTGCATCCGGATTTTATGAGCGTCACTTATGGCGCTGCCGGGAGCACGAGTAAATACACGATAGAGATCGCAGCAAATCTTCATGAGAATTACGGTGTCACTGTGCTGCCGCATTTGACATGCGTCGCGTCGACAAGGGAACATGTTGCCGATATGGTACAGCAGATAGAAGCTGATAATATTGAGAATATAATGGCTCTTCGTGGGGACATTCCGCAGGATGGCCGTGTCGAGCATGATTTTGAGCATGCAAGTGATCTGATCAGAGAGATCAAAGCGCAGAGCGATCTTTGCATAGGCGGTGCATGCTACCCGGAGGGACATATTGAGTGTGCCCACAAGGAAGAGGACATAATGCATCTTAAAGAGAAGGTCGATGCGGGCTGTGATTTCCTTACGACACAGATGTTTTTCGACAATAATATCCTCTACAATTTTCTTTACAGGATCAGAGAGAAGGGCATAAATGTGCCGGTCCTTGCCGGCATAATGCCTATCACAAATGCAAAACAATTGAGCCGCAGCGTCGCACTTTCAGGAACTAATGTTCCTGAGAGGTTCCGCGCGATCGTCGATCACTTCGGAGAGGAACCTGAAGCGATGAAGCAGGCGGGCATTGTGTATGCCTCAGAACAGATCATTGATCTGATTGCCAGCGGTGTGACTCATATTCACGTTTATTCGATGAACAAACCTGATGTGGCTGCCGCGATAATGAAAAATCTTTCAGAAATACTGAAGTAGACATAAGAACAACGATTATTGCCTGGTACAGGGATTTCTCAGTGTACATTGCATTGCGGGCCGTCGCAAAAGATCCGGCATGGTGAAAGAAATGATAGATGTTGACCGCGGTGAGGTCGAGCGATATCTGGGATACAGAGGAACAACAGTCGACTGTGTTACTTCAGAAATGATCGATTGCTGTATGTCTGAACTGAATGATGTCGCCGAACCAAAATACATATATCGTCAATATGATGTAGCTTTCAGTAAGCCTGGGAGTGCTTGTGAAATTGACATAGGTGGGATGAAGACCTGCAGCAGTAATCTTGCGCGTAACCTCAAGGGCTGTACAAAGGCGGTCCTTCTTGCAGCGACACTGGGACTTGGCCCCGACAGACTGATTGCGCGCTCTGAAATCACGTCTATCGTGAAGGCAGCGATATATCAGGCAACGGCTACGGCTATGATTGAAGCCTATGTTGACGGTGTAAACAAAGAAATCAAAGATAAAGCTTTTGAGCAGGGGCTCTTTGCAAGACCGCGTTTTTCGCCGGGGTATGGGGATCTGCCGCTTGTTTTGCAGAAAGATTTTGCAACTATGCTGGATATGCCGCGGACAGTCGGCATAACGCTGACGGAGTCGCTTCTTATGAAGCCTTCAAAATCGGTGACGGCGATCATAGGACTTTCGAAACACAACAGTTCATGCATTACTGAAGGGTGCGAAGTGTGCGACCGCCGCGGAGAGTGTGAGTTTTCAAGAGTGACAGAATAAGACATGGCGTAAATTTGCATTCGGATAAACAATGCTATAGAGTGACAGCGACGCGATGATAAAGTATCATGCTTTGATCTGTTAACTCAATATAGAGCGCTTTGTCATTTGAAGCAAGCCAGAATCTGTGAATCCGGATTTCCGATTTTGAAAAGTTTCCGAGTGGCCGGAACCTGTGTCAACAAGTCAAAATCTATGAAGTTCCGGAATTGAAGAGCTTTCGAGTGGCCGGAACCTGTGCCATATTTTTATCTAAATATCATTTTCCGACTGAAACTTTACGCTAGCAGAATAAGAGCAGGCAGATCGATTCCCAGAGGATTTTTTCTGCCTGCCCATATGTTTCGCGTCTGTAAAGGTTAATGTGCAACCTTACTTCTTGTCTGATTTTATCAATTCTCTAATCGCTTCTATCGCAATATGTATCGGGACTTCCGTTTCGTGTACGACCGGATTATCGAGCCCGAGCTTTTCGCGTTCCTGATTTGCCATCACGAGAAAACATGATCCGCAGCGGACACGACGGTACTGTGCAATGATGAACAGAGCTGCTGATTCCATTTCTGATGCGAGGCAGCCCATCCTGAGCCAGGCATGCCATTTGTTCTGCAGTTCATAACTGACAGGCATCTTTTCAGGATCGTGTTGTCCGTAGAATGAGTCTTTGCATTCAACAACACCTGTGTGGCAGCGGGCTCCAAGTTTTGCTCCTGCACTGCGCAGCGCGTTAAGTATATCTATATCAGCGACTGCAGGATACTCTACCGGGGCATATTCTTTGCTTGTGCCCTCCATCCTTATAGCTCCGCTCGCTATTACGACATCGCCGCTTTTCACATCAGGCTGCATTCCGCCGCAGGTACCGACGCGAATAAAAGTGTCTGCTCCGATATTTGCAAGTTCCTCCATCGCTATTGCCGATGAGGGGCCACCGATTCCTGTAGACGTTACACTTACAGGCACCCCGTCCAGCTTGCCAGTGTATGTTACAAATTCTCTGTTTGAGGCTATCTTTACCGGCTCATCAAAGAAAGCTGCGATTTTTTCACACCTTCCGGGGTCACCCGGGAGAATGACATAGCGGCCAACTTCGCCTGTTGCCACCTGAATATGGTATTGACGTGTTAGATCTTCTGAGTAATGCATAGTTTTGTTCTTTTACCTCCATTCCCGTAGCTTATGCGACAATTCCCGTAGCTTATGCGACAATTCCTGACGCTTATGCGACGAGAATTGTCGCATTGATCACAGCCCGAATGATTCAGGCATCAGTTCTCTGAGAGTGAATGTCTTGTATTCGTCAGTGTTTTTGGCAAGTATTATCGTGAAATTATCAGGATCACAGAATTCACTCATCACCTGTCGGCAAACACCGCAGGGCGGACAGTAATCAGGGACTGAACCATCTGTGATTACCGATTCTTCAGCTGAAGCAGAGCCGCTGGAAGTGCCTTCTGCAATGCTGCCGTTTTTTTCGCCTACAATTGCTATAGCTTTGAACGTGGCTGGATCGCAGCCTTCACTTATGGCTTTGAAGATAGCGACCCGCTCTGCACATACAGACGGAGAGAATGCGGAATTCTCAATGTTGCAGCCGGTGTAGATGGTGATGTTGTCTGTGGATCCGGCTGCAAGCGCTGCGCCGACGGCGAAGCCGGAATAAGGACAATATGACAGCACCCTCGCTTGGAGCGCGGATGCTATCAGCTCTTTAATGGTCTTACCTTCAAGACAGTCAGGCCGTTTCCCAATCATTTTGCAAACCTCTGTTATCAGTATTGTACAACAATCCGACTCGGCGGCGCCACTGCGAGCCGGGGTGGTGCCGGGAGGTGCCGGGAGGCCCGGATGTCAAAAATAGATGCCAGAGTTATTCCACAGAATCGCCACAATATGGTAAAATATCGACTGTGTACAGTATTGAGACTTGTAAACTTACAATTTGGAGGTTGTTTTTATGTTGAACGTATCTATATGTATCGGAAGTGCATGTCATATGAAAGGCTCAAAAGACGTTATTGCGCGCCTTAAGCAACTCGTAGCTGAGAATAAACTGGAGGACAAAGTCGCGCTCAACGGTTCTTTCTGCACAGGCAATTGCCAGCATGCTGTCTGCGTCACGATCGGCGACACACTGTATTCACTTTCACCTGAGACAACGGATGATTTCTTTAAGAACGAAGTGCTCACAAGAATCTGATATACCAGGGTCAGAAGTACATTCTGCGTCAGCGTGATCACGTATTGAAAACGGAGAAAATCTCTTGAAGTTCATTGAGTTTAATTCGACAAAATGCAAACATTGCTATAAGTGCGTCCGGAATTGCCCGATAAAGGCAATAATGGTGCGCGACGAGAGAGCGGAGATCATTGA
>JAAZDA010000321.1 GCA_012512995.1 Clostridiales bacterium
CTCCATATATCTGTACGTCCGTTTGAATAATCCTGACCATCCTGGCTCCCTGTGTCTTCCGCAGATGAAGTATCCGGCATCGTCATTGTGACATCTCCGTCACCCGCATCAGCCACCATCCCGATAGCAACGGCGCTCATGGCATCGGTCTTCGCCAGATAATTCTTCTCCATATAAGGCGCAATGCTGGTCGCATCATTTCCCGAATCCTCGCCCTTATCTCCGTAGTAGTCATATTCTCCCTCTTCAAGGCCGAACATCTTGCTCCCGAAGACCTGCCCGAAGCGCTCTATGCACATAAAATACAGTGAATCCCAGTTGTGCCCGCGCCTTATCGAGTCGGGATATGTTTCGAGTTCATATATGACAGGCCTGCCGTATATGGTCGAAGCCAGCCTCTGCATCGTGAACACTGCGGGGAAAGCCACAGCAACTGTGAGCAGCATTGTTGCAAGGCTGACACCCAGGCGCCGAACGCTGATGCCCTTTCTGCTCACCGTGAAGAAGAACAGCATTACCACTGCGACCACCGCGACTGCAAGGATCCCGGTCCGCGACATCGTGAACAGCATGTATACAGAAGCGACTGCGAAAACAAGTGCTTCCTTCCAGATGCCGGCCGCAAATTCTCTGAATTTCCTGCCCTCATTCTCACGGATTTTCATGAGGAGTCTCGGCATCACGACCGCCAGCACCATTGTCAGGTACTCCGCCGTCACCGTGACCGTATGGAAATTCATTGCAAATCTCGTGAAAACAAATGAGAGGAAGAACCTGTGTGCCATGCAGAATATCACATTGCACATGAACTGCAGACAAACTCCGCGCCCCAGTATATCAAGCCATTTCTTCCTGTCACTGGCAAAATAATAGACAACATAGAAAGCTCCGAAGAAAAGAGTCAGCATTACAGGCCATACCCTTGTATTCCTCCGGATAATTATCATCGCAAAGAATGCCGCCAGCGGGATCAGGTACCAGAAACATATGCGGGGTCTGCTGTCTGCCCGTTTCAGGCGCGTTTGTCCCGCCCTGGCCTTAAGTTTCTCCCACGGAATCATAAGGATGATCAGCACTATGAAAGCAGCCGCCATCTTGCGCTCCGTAACTGCATGAACGTCATCTGACAAAGCGTTCATGTATTCGCAGTCAAACTGAATGATGAGCGCTACGCAGATTATCCTGAGCCAATCCCTGATATTCTTCTTTATGAATGACAACACGCTTTCCTGTGTTCCGGCATCCGCTCCCGTGCTTCTCTTGTGCCACAGCACATACAGAAACGTGAGTGCCGTGATGACGATCCCGACAATGTACAGCGTGTTATCGCTCGCCCTGTAATCAAATAGTTTCATCGGCCACACCATCACAGCGAGCACCACTGCCACAGCAATTATCACCGGCGAAAGAGTGCATTGCATGACGCGCAGAACTGTTGTCGTAAATTCACGTTCCGGGTGTCTTACCAGAAATTTCCTCACTGCAAATATCAGGAGAAATGCCGCCGCAGCAAAACACATGATTAGAGCGCAGCTCTTCTTCACCCCGATAAGGTCGTTCCACTCGAGCGACATCATCATGAGATATCCGTCAACGACAGTATCCTTCGTCGTGTCGCTCACCACCTGGGGATCGTTATATGACACCTGATAATCACGATATATCGTCGCCTGTAGCGCCGTAGAATCCGCGGACGGCTCCGCCATTCCCAGTCTGAAAGACCCTGCGGGAGCAAGTGTCGCGCCGTTTTCATCATCTATGTATGCCTGCTCGGTAATTATGAGATAATACTGTCTCCCGACCTCCGTGTCGACATTCATTTCAAGTTCGACCCAGCATGGGGCGTCCGTGAGATCCTCGACGATTTCCTGCGCTATCGGTGTCGGCCTGCCATCATCTGCGACCTCATAGAGTGTAGCGACAAAGCCAGCTGATTCATTCCATTCTGCAACGTACAATCCAAGATTCTTAAGATGCGTTCCCCCGGCAATGAAAAACTCTCCTATATCATGACCCGGCACTATAGAATCTGACGTGCCTGCCATTATAGTTGTCGCATCATCCTTTGGATCAAAAGCTGAGCTGTGTGCCTCTCTCCAATAGCGGAGCGGCCAGACAGACAGAATAAGAAGGATCATAATGATAAATATGACCCCGGTGAATGCAGTTTTGCCGGATATCTTTCTCTGAATCATATATTCGTTATACTCCTGATTTCATTCCCGCCGGTGGGTCGAAATCATTTATCGTCATCCGTGAAAGTCGTCTCGCGTATAACATACTGAGGTGCCTTGTTGACCGTGATATAGGTACGACCGATATATTCGCCGGCCATGCCGACCATGAGTATTGTCATGCCTCCGAAGAAAACGACCGCGCTCATGAGAGCTGAGAATCCCATCGGGACACCCGGATTGACGATTTTCTTGATGACCGTGTAAATTCCGTAAATGAATCCTGCGACTGCACTTATCGATCCCAGGAATGTCGCTATGCGAAGGGGCTTTATCGAGAACGCCGTGAATCCGTTCATCCACAGGGCAAGGAGCTTGGTGAACGTATAGCCGCTTTCTCCGATCTCGCGCTTTCTGTGATTGACTTCAACATTTACAATATTTGTCGTAGCTCTGAGAACAAGTCCGATAAGATACGGATAACTGTTCTCGTATCTTAGCACCTCATCCGCTATGTAACGCCTCATGCAGAAATAGCTGGACACATAGAGGTCGCGCGGCTTTCCGAGCATGCTGTGAGTCATTTCCTCGTTGAGTGCCGTGCCAAAATTTCTGAAACCACTGTGTTGCTTGTGGTCATATTTTGCATAGACGACGTCCGCGCCATTGTCTATAGCCGCAAGAAGCTTTCCTGCTTCATCGGCCGGGGTCTGTCCGTCATCATCAAGGCATATTACATAATCACCTTTGGCTTCC
Source organism: Clostridiales bacterium (assembly GCA_012512995.1). Lineage (GTDB taxonomy): Bacteria > Bacillota > Clostridia > Lachnospirales > Lachnospiraceae > CAG-791. The sequence goes on from JAAZDA010000321.1 coordinate 2,931, forward strand.
CTTATTCCTGCCATCAAAGCTGCATGCTGCCCGAAATTCTTTGCAAGACAAACGCCGCGCCTTTTCGAAGGATCTGACGCGCTGCAAAGCTCCCGTATCATGTCCCACGCCGGTCCGCCGCAGCCGTCGTTCACCATCACGATCTCCGATGTGTACCCGTCAAGAGTCCTCATCGTATCATCAATTTCCTTTACGACGCCCGGAAGAGTCGCCTCTGAGTGATAACAGGGAATGACAAAACTCACGAGTTTTGAAGATTCTGCTTTGTGATCTGTACCTTTATTGATGTCTTTTCTTCTGATCGACAGGACATCCATATCCTTCTTCTCACCGTCAGTGCACTCAACATCTTTTATGAGCCCCGTTATCGTATAACCGACCTTCAGGAGACACTGGATTGAAGGTATGTTGTCCGTAAATATTCTTGAGAAGACCCTGTCCACTTCGAGATTGTCAAAGCACCACTCGGTCCCGAGTCTGAAGGCTTCAGGACCATAGCCCTTGCCGTGTCCGCTCTTGTCTCCGATGAAGATCCCGGCCTCTATCTCGCGCTTTACGATGTCTATATTCTGATATACGAGGCAGCCGATCGCGGTCCCGGTCTCTCTGACAACTATCATAAAATGAATGCGCTCAGCGTTCTCAGGTGCCACCTTCTCAAGAAAGTATTTTTTCTCACTCTCAAGTGTGAATTCCTCGCGGTAAACATATCTCCTGCGAGTATCTTCATCATTGCGCCACGCGACTATAAGTGCGCAATCATCCAGCGTCATCGGACGTATTGCAAGGCGTGCGCTCTCTGCCTTATAAATTTTCCCGTCAGTCCACTTCATATACGTCAAAACTCTCCTCAATACTATCGACTTTGTTTATACTGACCGTGATTCCCTTTGATTTATACCAGTTCTCAAGCCACAGCATATCACTGCCTGTTTCGCTGACAAAATACACGTTCTTATCAAGGAGCAGTGCTTTCGCCATATCTGAGAGATCCGTGCCGTCAAGCGCACTCGTTCCAGTTTCTGTAAGTCCTGATCTTTCGAGCTTGGATTTCCAGAGCGGGCTCTTCACCGCCCAGCCTCCCGCAAGGTCGTGATTGTTTCCAGGATATGACGTGAACATTTTCTCCGAAAAATCTACCGTCGAATAGACGTCCGTGAAATAGAAACTGTCACTGTGTTCATCGCAGTATGTAATGTACTCATTGTAGGCCTCATTTGTTTTGCCGCGTCCCAGCTTTTCATCACTGACTTCTCCAGCCGAAATAAAGAGAAAAACAGCCGAGGTAAGTATCAG
>JAAZDA010000322.1 GCA_012512995.1 Clostridiales bacterium
ATCCATTATCATACGGAATATGCATCATTACTGTTGTTCCGACATTTTTCTTTGAAATTATCCTCATGCCATATTTGTCGCCATATGCCAGTTTGATTATCTGCAGAACATTATTGATTCCTATGTGATTATGTCCCTCGGCCTGCTCATCGAACACGAGCGGAAGCGGAATCTCCCCGTCTCTGTCAAAACCCACGCCATTGTCCTCGACAATAATCATAATTCCATCATCATCCGCTATCCTTACCGTGATCACTCCATCCGCGATCTTGTTCTCGATCCCGTGAACGACGGCATTCTCGACTATAAGCTGTATGCACAGTTTCGGCACATAATAATCGAGCAGCCTGTCGTTATCCACCTTGAAAGTACAGTTCAGCTTATCCCCGTAACGGAATTCCTGTATCTCGAGATAACATTTAACATACTCGAGCTCCTGCTTTATCATCACCTTCTCACTGTCAGACCTGTATATCTTGGCCTGCATCAGTTTTGCGAATGATGAAGTGACCTGGAACAGAGAATCATTTCCGTCCATCTTCGCCTGAAGCGCTATGCCGTTCAGCACGTTGAAAACAAAATGCGGATTCATCTGAGACTGATAGAAGCGAAGATTCATATCATCGATTGCGATCTTTTTCTCATAAACCTCATGAACAAGATGATTGATATTATCAGTCATCTCATTGAAGGCGTTGCTTATCTCCGTGAATTCCTCACTGTCATAAAGGTCAAGTTTTACCGTGTAATCACCAGTCTCTACCTTGCGGAGCTTCGCAGTGAGCTGCTCAAGTGGCTTTGTGACTCTTGATGTGAAAACGGCAAAACTTATAAGGGAAATAGCCCCCGCTATCACGATAACGAACAGATAGACTTTGAAAGAATTCATGAGGACCGAAGCCGCATATGACTCAGGAATTCCCATCAGCAGGTCAAAACCCATGTTGGACTCAGTATTGTAAACGCGATATTTTTTGTTTCCGATCTTCTTTATGTACGGATCATCACTGTGTTCACCGCTGAATTCCGCTATGGTTTCATCCGCGTTTATATTGTCTGTTCCGAGCGCAGGCCCATACTTGTCGTACATGACAAAAAAAGCATCATCAAAGCGCTCTATCGTGCTCATCACCTCTTTGATACTGTCTGTGTTCATCCTGAATATCATGCAGCTTACTGCGTCCATGTTGCTGTCATAAAGCGGATATGCGAGATATGTTTTGCCGTCAAGGCTTTCTCTGTAGGCTGTCTCCCCTGACTCCAGATAATTGTTGTAAAAAACTGATATATCTCTGTCTGTCCTGCCAAGCTCTGTCTTGTCCGGAGCATAGTAGAAACTTGTGAGATAATTGTCCGCTGAACACATAAGAAAAACACAGGTTATGAACGGTGTGCCGTTCTCGCTGATGTTATTCTCACTGCTTATATCTACCACGTTTTGGAAACGGTTCTGAAGTTGATTCCTGTCGCCGCTGTTATCATCTTTCGCTACCGCATCAGTATTCCTGACACTTATCATGGCATCTTCAATGAACTTTGTGCGCTGATCGATATTGCCGGTGATCTGTTCCATGTAGAAATCCATGTCTGAGCTTATGTAGTCCTTTGTGAGGGTAGATGCAGATATGATAAATAGCACTCCGCATAGTGTAAAGGCAAGGAGTGCTATCAGAACATTTGTAGTGATCATTGTATTTCTGAGCGATTTTACTTTTTTTCTCTCAGAACTCATTTATGTCCTCCAGGGAGCGCAACCGCAAAACCACCCTCAGAGCACAGAAGAAAGGAATTCTTTAAATGCGCTTACGCCGCCTCCGATATTTCTTACTTCGTCCGGCAGTTTCCACGGATTTTCGGACACATCAATAAAGGTTCCATTCTTTGTGGCTTCCGTTATCATGTAGGCGTCGCTCCCTCTGATCCCGTCGGTGAGCAACGCATAAATGCAGGTACTCAGGCTCGAACCGTGCTCTGTCCTCTTCTCGTAGTAATCCCAGTTGGCTCGTTTTTCCTCTTTTGTGAACTGATCAGGAAGGAGGCTCATCATAAGGACCACATCTGCCTGCTTGAGGATCTGAGTGTTTACCGCAAGACCGCATAGGCTCCCCAGATATTCGTTTTCTTTGATACGTCTGCTGTAAAGTTCTCTGACAGAAAGATCCTCTTCTTTGAAATACCCGTCGAACTGCTCTATCACGCCGTCTTTGCCTGGCGCAGGCGTATAGATAAGCCTGTGCATCTCATCAATATGTGCGAGATCGTCCTCAAACTTAAGCTTCTTTACGATCGAATCCCACTCCGCCTTATGATTCTTCTCCATATACGCGCGTGTATCAACAGCACACTTCAGTGCCATCTTCGCCATATAATTCGTATAAGCGTCATTGTTGACTCTCTCGTGATATTCGTCAGCACCTGTCACATCAAGAAGCTCATATCTGTTCCTGGATTTCTTGAAATACGAGTACGAATAAAGGAACCTTGCGCACTCCAGAATGACCTCTGTTCCGCCTTGCAGGAGTATCGAATAATCCCCGGTGATCTCCATGTATTTGTATAAGCCGAATACGACATCAGGGCTTATATGGATCCGTTTGTCCCTGAAATATGTCCTCATCTTTCTTCCTGTAAATATGTCAGTGAGATTGTAGAGCGTGCAGCCGTCTTTTCCCGTCTCCTGGCTCTCCCACGGATAGAATGCGCCCTCATAACCGAACTCTGCAGCCTTTTCCAGGGCTTCCTTCAGATGTTTTACCCTGTACATAACAAGGTTCTTTGCTATCTCAGGTTCCTCGAACAGGAACATCTGGAGCATGTAGATTTCCGTATCCCAGAACATAGCTCCTTTGTAGACCTGCCCTGACAGGCCCCTCGCCGGTATCGCAATGCCTTCCGTGTGGAATGGAGCCGCGATAAGGAGCAGATATATGCTGTATCTCACACTATGCTCTCTTCCATGATATGTGCATATAGTTTGTTGCCATTCTGTGTGTATCTTCCCCATTCGGGCTTCGGGAACTCAGATCTGCCGCAGCCATATATACTGTCGCCGTTATCTCTTATCCAGTTTCCGACTGTTCCAAGCACATCCTGCTGCCACTGTGGTATATCCCCCTTCGCGGTAGGAGAAACATTGAGGAGCATATTTCCGTTCTTGCTCACGCACTCAACAAGCTTCTTTATGATCTGTCTTGGATTCTTGTGCTGTTTATCGTTCGGCGCGTAGCCCCAGTTGTTATTCAGGGTAAAACAAGCTTCCCACGGCACATCCATGCCTGACTGCGTCTGCAGTCCTGCCGGTGGGATTATCATTTCAGGAGACGCAAAATCTCCCGAGAAAACATTAGGTTCATCAGTCATGACAGAGCCGTAATTCTCACCATTGGCTTCAAGCCGCCCGTTCATGATGATATCGGGCTGAAGGCTCTTTACCAGTTTCACAAGTTCCGTTCCGTGCCAGTCCTCGCCCATATGTCCCTTGTACGAAAAATCAAACCAGAGAATATCTATCTTGCCGTAATTTGTCATGAGCTCCCTCACCTGATTATGAAGATAGGTGAGATAGTTTTCGAAGTTATGTGTTTTGCCCATGAGAGCCTTATTGTTGCGGTCGCCGTGGTACATATCGCCGTATGCAGGATAATCCGGATGATGCCAGTCAAGAAGTGAATAGTAAAATCCGACCTTGAGACCTTCCGCGCGGAAAGCATCGACGAATTCGCGCACGAGATCTCTGCCGCACTTTGTGTTTGTTGATTTGTAATCTGTATATGCACTGTCGAAGAGACAAAACCCCTCATGATGCTTCGTGGTGAGGATCGCATATTTCATTCCGGCCTGTTTGGCCATCTTTGCCCATTTCACCGGGTCATAATGCGTCGGGTTCCACTCGTCAAAGTACTCTGCGTACTTGTCCTGATTGATCTGCTCGTCGCTCTGTACCCACTCACCTCTCCCCGGGATCGCGTAAAGACCCCAGTGGATGAACATCCCGAACCTGTCTTTTGAGAACCATGCGGTTCTTCTCTCCCTGTCTTCAATTATGTTCATAAATCCTCCAATCATCAATGCGACGGCTTTTCACGTCGCTCTGGAACCTACGCTATTCCTCTGTACCGAAGTTGCGCCTCCGGCGCAACTTCGTATGCGACGGCTTTACACGTCGCATTAACCTTTAACTGCCCCTGCAGTCAACGACTTTACAAAGGTTTCAGACAGCAGGCAGAAAACAATTATTGTCGGCACTACCGTGACAATTATCGCCGAGAACATACCGTTGAGGTTCTTGGAATACGCTGTCGTGAACTGACCGAGCAATGCCGGAAGTGTCATCTTGTCTTTGCTCTTCAGCAATATGGATGCGAAGTAGTATTCGTTCCAGTTGTTTAGGAAGACAAGAATCGCAGCAGTTGAAAGTCCCGGTTTTGCAATCGGTACTATGATCTTGAAGAAGGTCGCATAGTAGCTGCATCCGTCTATTCTTGCCGCTTCTTCCATCTCCTTGGGAATGGTGAGGAAATAGCTGCGGATTATGAAATATGTGACCGCTATACCAAGACCGGAATATACAAAAACAAGTCCTGTTCTTGTGTCTTTCAGCCCCAGATCGCCCAGCATTCTGTATATGGGAAAGCTTATTGAAACAGCCGGGATAAAGAGTGTCGTCGCAAACATAAGTGATATTATCGACTTGCCCCTGAACTCCATTCTCGCGGAAACATATGCTGCAAGACTCACTATAAGAACGCTTATGATAGTTGACGTCACCGCGACAATGATACTGTTCATAAAATATTGTTGAATGTTAAGGCTGGTGAAGATGGTCTTATAACCGTCAAACACCCATACATCCGGAAGCGACAGACCGCCGGGGTTGGCTTTAAATGATGATATAAAAACCCACCATATCGGATATATTGAAATAATAAGAACTACTAACATCACGAAATACTCGAAAAATCTTGCCAGAAATCGTCTCATAATATTTTCTCCGCGCTTTCAATCTTGAATCCACACCATGCCGCAGGCTCGATCCGGAATTTTCGCTTATGCGATTACCGGTCAAAACTGTCTTTATACCTCTGACTCATTCGTCCTGAATAGCTTATTGAGTGCACCGACGAGAAGGATCCCCAGTATGAACTGGACTACGCCCGCCGCGTTACCTCTGGCAAAGTTGAGTTTCGTACTGCCGAGAGCTGACTTGTAGATATAGTAGCTGAGGGAATATGTGCTGTTGTCCGGGCCGCCTCTTGTTATAAGTGCGATCTCGTTGTAGAGGAGCAGTCCGTAATTTGCAGCAAGCACTGCCACTGTTCCTATCATCGGGCGCAGGAGCGGCATTATTATCTTCGTGTCTATCTGACCATTGCTCGCGCCATCGACCTTTGCCGCCTCTATCATCGATGGATCAATTGAGAATATCTGAGTCAGCAGAAGGATACAGTTCGTTCCGCCGTAAAGAATGAATGAAAATGTCACGCCCCAGAAAGCATATCTTGAATCCGTAAGTACACTGACATTGCTGCCTGGCACGAAGAAATTGCAGATTTCCGTCACGATTCCGCGTGAAGGGCTGTACAGATTCATAAAGATAAGGCCGATTGCCGCTGATGAAATGATATTAGGGATTACGAATGCGTTTCTTGTAAATCTCCACCCACGTGGTTTTTTGGACAAAACAAGTGCTACAAGAAGCGTGAACGGGACCTGAACTATAAGCGTCAGGACGACCCATTTCAGTGAATTTATAAGACCCATCTTGAAATTATTGTCCAGTGTGAACAATTTGATGTAGTTGTCGAACATATGAGCAACACCGGGAAACTCCGGCGCCGTAAAATTCTTGTAATTCCAGTTGCAGAAAGATGTGACAATGATATTTGCCAGAGGATATGCATAGATCAGGAGCCACATTATGATACACGGAAGCAGGAAAACAATTATAAAAATACTCTTCTGCTTGTTTTTCACAGGATTTCCTCCTTGCCTGAGCGGTATTGCAAATGCTCACGGCCTTCTCTCTAAAACAGGGAAGCCTTTCCGGCTTCCCTGTATACTACGCCTGTTAATAATTACTGTTCTTATTACTCAGCTGCTACAAAATCGTTGAGTTCCTGAGCTACATCGTCAGGTGTCTTTGATCCATCCTTAAGACCTGCATACTTGGCGCTCATTTCGCCTTCAATACCGCCGCCGAATGCTGTTCCGAATCCAACTGACTGATAATCAGCGCTCTGGCAGAGGTTGCATGCCTCAACAAGGGGCTTTCCTGCTGCGTCAGTTACATTTCCTTCAATTGCTTTATAGTCCACTGTTGTGGAAGGAGCCATGCCTACGCCCGCTTCAACTATCTTTGCCGCTATCTCAGGGCTTGTCATGTACTTGAGGAAATCAATTGCTGCCGCTGTCTGGGCTTCATCAAGTTTTGATGAAACAACAAGTCCGCATCCGCCTGTCATAAGAGCTGCCTTCTTGCCGGGCTCATCTGTCGGGAACACTGCCGGCTTAGCACCGTCAACTTCTGCTGCGTCGCCTGCTGCCCATACGCCGTTAAAGAGCATTGCTGACTTTCCTTCTTTGAAGGTATCAGTATAAGCGTTGTCATCATCTCCGCCGGGTCCGAAATATGCTGTATCTATCTTGCCGAGCGCATCGTCCTGCATGAATGCTACTGTCTCTTTGAATGCGTCAGTATTGAAATCTGTCACATTAAGTCCGTTCTGGTAAAACTCTCTTGAAGCTTCATTTCTCTGAAGGCTTGCACCTGTGAGAATGTTTGACGGCCAGCCGCCGTTCAGACCGAAAGGATTGATGCCTGCTGCCACAAGTTTATCAACAGCTGTATTGAAATCATCCCATGTCTGCCATTTGTCAGGTGTGTCAGCTCCTGCCTCGTTGAACAGGTTCTCGTTGTACCAGAAACCGATTGCCTCTACCTGCTCACGTACTGTGTAGATCTTGCCGTCATCTGTGAGGTTCTGATCGTAGCAGACGCCTACTCCATCCTTGAATGCCTGATCCTCATCGAGATAAGGCTTGAGATCAAGGATTGCTCCTGCTTCTGAAGCTACAGGTGTGATGTCCCAGCCGCCGAAATCAGCGATGTCATAAAACTCTCCTGAACTGAGATCGTTGAGCGCCGTGTTGTATATGCCCTCGCCGCCTGTCTCATCCGCCACTGCCTCAAATGTGTATTCATCTTTGTGGAGTTCCGCGAAATCAGCGTAAATCTGTCTCATAACTTCAGCTGCCGGCCATTCCTCTGCTGTCTGATAATAGCCGTGGACAAATTTGATTGTCGGAAGCTCGCCATTTGCTGTTTCTGTTTCCGCAGCTGCCGTGCTTTCCGCAGCAGCGCTTTCCTGCGTAGCTGCTGTTGTTGCCGCTGTATCTGTTGATGCCGTGCTCTGTGATCCGCACCCTGTGATCAGCGCTGATCCTGCAAGTGCAGTGACCAAAACAAGTGATAATGCCTTTTTCTTATTCATACTTTCCTCCCATGCCGGAGCGTTTTTCGCGAAGGCACGCGCCAGAAAATCCGCGGATGCGGTTTTCTGGCTGTGATATGCAGGTTTGTGCTATTATGCGACAGCTCCGTCGTCACACTTACAAACCTGCCAGATTATAAATCATGCATCAGCATGATCTATAATCTTATCCTCCCATACCGAAGCGCATTGCACCGGTGTATGTTGTGCGACGCAAACCCCTTTTTGCATCGCGTTCCCATGTCTTACAACTGCATTCTAGCAATTGCGCTCCTTTAGATGAATAAGTTAAACTACCGGATTCTTGCCTTTTTCTGACGTCATTTACACCATACTTGTCTTATTCTGACCTTGCGCCTGGAAATGTCAGAATAAGACAAGTCCAGGCAGTGATGCCAGTTCACTGGCATGCATTCACTATGTATGAGAGCTGAGATGGACAAACTCAAACGAACACTTTAACCATGGAGCAGGCCAGTGAACTGTAAAGAAAAAGGCCCGTGACTTAACACGGACCTTGCCTGTCATTTCAGAATCCCGAACCCGCAGCCAAGGCTGTGTCCCGAAAGCAGATATTGTTTCATATTTCTTTGCAGCGCAGTTCTTTCTGGGTAATGTGCCGGATCGTCAAGTGCCTGTCCGAAAACTCTCTCCTCGGCCTGTCTGTCGTTTTCATCGGCACCTTTTATGTCAAATCTTTTCTGGAAAAGAGCAATGTTGCTATTCCTGGGAATGATATTCATGATCCCCGGGTACATAAGCCATGAATAACATGCGAATACTTCACCGGCGCCGTACCTTTGCCGCGCCGTCTTAAGCGATTCTCCCACTGACTCATCATCCAGCCTGCTGCCCTGTGGAATGTGGACGAAAATGATCTTCTTTCCTTTTGGCAGGAACAGATCAGGCACAGAAATGTCTCTTTTCAGCGTCACAGCCTCATATTCGAGCCGCCCCAGCCTTATGACCTCAGGAGCCATGAGTTTTGCTATCCACTCATAATCGGCAATTCCGTACTCTCCGTATCTGTCAAAACAATTGGCACACCAGTATTCTATGTCACGAAAAGTATCAAAATATATTTCCCTGGTCAGTCCCTGTGACAGGTAATCATCATAAGCATCGCAGGAAAACCGCAGATAATAATACAGGAACAGTATCCTGTAGTTGCTTCTGCCAAGGATCTCCCTCCAGAATGCCTCCCTGTCCTCGCGGAATAGTTTTCTTTTATCGTAGTATTCCTCTTCACTTATTCTGACTTTTTCAACACAGGCCACTGCTTCAGGGCTCAGGGAAATGGCGCTGCAAAGCTCACTCATGGCTCCCACTGTTTTCTCCTCATCCATGCTCCGTTTGTAAAGTCTGGTATTGCGACCGGCATACTTCCCGTCGATATGCTCTGCTCGCTGAGCGGTGTTATGCTCATCCACGCAGCGGCATCATATACATCGATCGGTACAGATGTTTTGGCTCTGACCGCATTGAAAAAAGCCTTGAAAACGAGCCAGTCTATTCCGTCATGCTGTCCCTTAATGCCTTCTTTTATGTATTCTTTCCAGATCGGATGGTCGTATTCGTCATAGTATCTGTCGACGTTGTTCCATTGCTCTTTCCACTTGAAATCATAGCTGTTGTCTTTGCCGTCGATGAAAATACTCCTGTTGTCCTCCATGTACATGCCCTTTGTTCCCTGAACATGAAAGCCTCTTGAATAAAATCTTGGAAGAGTGGTATCCAGCGTGAGTGATATGGTTTCGCCGTGAGCACACTTGATTACTGTGGTCACAATGTCTCCCTGCTGAAAATTCATGTTGGTCGCATCGTAGTCTTCGCCTTTTTCGCGCAACAGATACTCGTGGAGACCCGCTGCTTTGGACGCAGTCGAAGTCAGGCTAAGCATTCTGTTGCCTCTGTTAATGCCCAGCACGTTTGCTATCGGGCCGAGCTCATGCGTCGGGTAGTTCTCGCAGTTCCTGTCCAGATAATTCATGAACCTGTAGTGTCTGTTCTCTCTGCCGCCCGCCACTTCTGCTCTAAGATCGTGCCTGTATCCGCCCTGGCAGTGCACGACTTCTCCGAAAAGTCCCTGTCTCACCATGTTCATGACCATAAGCTCGTCCCTGCCGTAACAGCAGTTCTCGAGTAACATGCACTCTGAGCCTGTCTCCTCTTTGACAGCAACAAGTTTCCAGCAGTCCTCGACGCTGTACGCCCCGCCTGCCTCAATACCGACATATTTTCCCGCCTGCATAGCATCACAGGCCACCTTGATATGAGCCTCCCACGCGGCAGTCACTACTACTGCATCTATGTCGTCTCTCTTAAGAATTTCGTGATAATCCGCTGTTCTGAATGGATCCGCCTGTCCGGCTCCTGTCACCATATCTGCCGCCTGATCCCTGCGGTCTTCATACATATCACAGACTGCCGCTACTCTTACTCCCTGTGGCAGCATCACATCCCCAAGCAGTGCCATTCCCCTGCAGCCGAGACCTATAATGCCTATTCTGATATCATCATTCATTACGTTTCTCCTTATGTTTTTGCATAACACAAATAAAGCTTTTGAATTAAGCCTGGTTTCTTCTGATCCTGCTCATCGCGGGCAGAAGCCTGATATGTAATGACATGGGAGTCATGGCCTTATAATAATACGTTTTGAGACAATAAAAAAGACAGTGCTTGGGGGGACTGTCTTTTTTACAGAAGATTATTCTTCTAATCGTATATAGCAAAACTTATAATGTATTGGGGGGGTTACAAGTAGTATACTAGCACCCGCCCATATTTGGGTAAATATTCAGTTTTCACAAACTTAACAAAACGGCCAGGCTATTTTTGTGAATTATTGCTGAAAAAGAGCATCAAATTCAGCACCTGATATCTTCTCTTTTTCAATTAGCAGGGCTGCTGCCTTATCGAGCACGTCGCGGTGTGCGGCTATTATATCAGTTGCCTTCTTGTAGCAATCTTCCACTATGGATCTTATTTCCTTATCAATCTCGCCAGCCATGAGTTCCGATGTACGGCTCGAGTGCCCGAGGTCATATCCGAGGAAAACATCTTCCTCTTCCTGTTCGTAATTGACCGTTCCAAGCGCCGCTGACATTCCGTACCTTGTGACCATATTGCGAGCCTGGCTAGTCGCCTGCTTGATATCAGATGACGCGCCTGTCGTTATATCATCAAGCACGAGTTCCTCGGCAATTCTTCCTCCGAGGCTTACCATAATACTCTGCAGCATCTTGCCTCTGGTGAGGAACATTTCATCTTTCTCAGGTAACGGCATCGTGTACCCCGCCGCCCCCAGTCCTGTCGGTATTATAGATACCGTATATACAGGTCCGACATCAGGCAGTTCGTGGAACAATATCGCATGTCCGGCCTCATGATACGCCGTGATCTTCTTTTCTTTGGCAGAAATGACCCTGCTGTGTTTCTCTGTCCCTATTCCGACCTTGATGAAAGCTTCCTTTATATCTTCCTGATTTACGAACTGCCTGTTTGCAGCAGCGGCATGTATTGCCGCTTCGTTCAGAAGATTCTCGAGATCAGCTCCTGAGAATCCTGCTGTCGTTCGTGCAATTTCTCCGAGATCTACATCCTCAGCAAGTTTCTTGCCTCTTGCATGTACTTTGAGGATCTCTTCTCTGCCCCGCACATCCGGAAGTGAAACACTGATTTTTCTGTCAAAACGTCCCGGTCTGAGTATAGCCGGGTCAAGGATATCAACTCTGTTCGTCGCTGCCATGACAATGATGCCTTCATTTGTTCCGAAGCCGTCCATCTCTACGAGCAGCTGATTAAGTGTCTGCTCTCTCTCATCATGGCCGCCGCCGACACCGGTGCCTCTTCTTCTGGCAACAGCGTCTATCTCATCTATAAAAACAATACAGGGCGCATTTTTCTTGGCGTCCTCGAACATATCTCTTACTCTTGACGCGCCGACACCCACGAACATCTCAACAAAATCAGAACCTGAGATGCTGAAGAACGGCACTCCCGCCTCACCTGCAACAGCTCTCGCAAGAAGAGTTTTGCCTGTTCCGGGCGCTCCTTCGAGAAGAACGCCTTTCGGTATCCTTGCGCCTATGGACGTGTATTTCCCGGGATTCTTGAGGAAGTCTATTATCTCTCCAAGTTCTTCCTTTTCCTCTTCAAGACCTGCGACGTCCTTGAGTGTTGTCTTGTTGTTTTTGGCATCAGACATTCTGGCTTTGCTCTTGCCAAAGTTCATCATCTTCTGGTTCGTGCCGCCATTTCCCATGCTCTGTGCGCTCATCATAAAGAAGAAGAACAGACATACCACCGCTACAATTAATATCGGCAGAACGCTTGTTAGGAACCAGCTGTCCTGCTGCACCTCGCTGACTACAGGATCAAGATCTGCCTCGCGCGCCATATTCTCGGCGACCGTAACATCTGTAGTATAGAGGATCTGTGTATTGCCGTTCTTCAAAGTAATCTTTGCAGATCCCGTCGGTGTCTGCTGATTCGGGACTATGATGACCGACGCTATGTTGCCCTGCTCAATGTCATTCTCGAAATCGACCATGGTATAGCTTACTGCTGAACTTGTAACACTTTCCCTGAGGACCTGTGTGACCAGTATCACAGCAAACAGTATTATAAGTCCTACCCAGAAATATGAATTTGATGTATTCTTCTGATTTTTGCTTTCCAAGATGTATAGCCTCTGACTTTCTCTCTTTTGATTCTGCTCCATCTGCACCATCAGGTGTAGATTATTTATCTTTTGCTTCCATTTCTACAACTCCAACATACGGAAGATTTCTGTATTTCTGCGCATAGTCCATTCCCCACCCGACTACGAACTCATTAGGGATCGAGAATCCGGCATAATCCGGTATGAGGTCAACAACGCGGCGATCAGGTTTGTCGAGCAGCGTCGCGATCTTTATGGAATTTGCTCCGCGCCCGCGCATAAGCTCCATCAGATAATTAAGCGTCCTGCCTGTGTCAACGATATCTTCCACAATAATGATATCCTTGCCTTCGACAGGCTCGTTGATATCCATATTGATCCTCACGACACCGCTGGATTTCGAGCTGTTCCCATAGCTCGATACCGACATGAAGTCGATAAAGACCGGCACTGTTATTCTCTTTGCGAGTTCACACATGAAAAAGCTCGCTCCCTTAAGGATGCCGATCAGCATCACCGATTTTCCCTCATAATCTCTTGATATCTGTTCTCCGAGGCTGCGAATCTTTTCTTCTACTTCTTCCTCTGTAATCATGACCCGTATGGTATCTGACATGATTTCCTTTCATTCCAACGCGTTAAAACACGTATTTGAGCGTTATTTCGAGTATGTTCTTTGTGGTTTCGCTTATCCTATATCTTGCACTTATCCTGTAGCCCGGGATCCAGAGTATCTCACTGCCGTCAGCCGGCATTATCATCAGATCTCTGTCACGGGGAGCGATCTTCTCATCTATCATAAATCTCGATATCATCTTGCGCTTTCCGTCTTCTGAAAGTGTGATATAATCGCCCTTTTCCCTTGTTCTCAGCACAAGAGACGAAGTTATTCTATCATAATCGAACCATTTCGTATACTTTCCATCAGGGATCTTTGAAAGCATCCCATCTACTGCAAATACACGCTGTGCGTATACCTCGTGTCCTGCTTCACGCATGGTGTCATGTTCATGATCCCGGCTGCCTTGTCCTGGCCCATCCTTGTTTTTCGTAAAACGCAGATCATCATATTCTTTTACAGCCATGATTCCGTATGGCATAGTGACTTTTGCACTGCCGCCTTTTCTGATCACAGCCATTATATTCTCAATATGTATATGCTCGATGTCCTTTTTCCTGCCCGCCGTCTTTACGAGTGCCTCATAAAGCACGCGTTTCTGCAGAATTACCGGTTCCTCAAGAAGCCGCTTTACGTTTATCACTCCAGGCTCTGATGAACAGCGCTCTGTCGCTATTATTGTCTCTGCTCTGAGGTACTCCTCAGCTTCCTGCATGTCAGATGCCGCATCAGTTATATGTTTTGCCGCCTCTTTATTGACATACCCTGTGAGTTCCGGCATTATCCTGAGTCTTATCATGTTGCGCGTGATATCTGTATCTGTATTCGTCTCATCTTCACACCAGGCAATGCCGCGGTCCTTGAGACAACCGGTTATTTCCTGTTTCGTGCAGTCAATAAGCGGTCTGATCCTGTTGCCGCTCACAGGTCTTATCCCGCACATCCCCGAAAGAGACGAGCCTCTGCACAGATTAAAAAGGACTGTCTCAGCCGAGTCCTCCATGTGATGGGCAAGCGCGATCTTGTATTGCGTGTCTTCCCCGCCGCATTCTGTCTTCCACTTAGTCAGTTCTTCATCGAATGCCGTGATTCGAAGCGCTCTGCCGGCTTCTTCAACGCTCATGTGGCTCTGCGATGCATATTCAGCGGCCCTCACTCTGTGGACTGCAAGCGGTGTCCCAAGTCTGCTGCAAATATCGCGCACATATTGTTCATCTCTGTCAGCGGTCTTACGAAGTCCATGATGCACATGTACTGCACGAACTTCAAAACCATACTCTTTCCTTATTTCGCACAGCAGTACCAGAAGACAGACGGAATCAGCGCCGCCCGATAAGGCAACGATGATGTGGTCGCCCGCATTCAACATGGCATTTTTATCAATTGTTCTCCTGATTTCTGTAATGATCTGACATTTCCCGTCTCTGCTACTCACTTGTTTTGCCTTTGACCTTTATGAAAAAACGAGGGCAGCTCATTTACTGTCCTCGTTCTTGAATACTGTCTCACCGTCGTGAACAAGTCCAAGCTTGTCTTTCGCGACCTCTTCTATGTACTTCTTGGTCTTTGTGTACTTCTCATATTCGTCGAGATCCTCTGACCGCTGCTGCTCATCTGTGAGCTGCGCCGCGACCTCGGCTTCGGTCTTCTTATCATCCGCGAGTGTCTGCCTGAGTGCGTAACACCTCACACCTATGACACCGACGACTATTCCGACCACAAGGGCCACCAGAAGAAGCCCGCTGTGTACCCTGCGCTTTTTCTTTCTCCTCCCGGCCATACGATCACCCCGTTTCTTACAAGTATCTGAACAGTTCACCCGCCGCTTCTTTTCTGACCGCCTCTTCCACCGCGATCACCTCGGCTTTGGTCGTTCTGTTCCCAAATGATATTTCAATGATATCTCCCGGCTTTACTTCGGCAGACGCACGCGCCGGTTTTCCGTTCAGCGTCACCCTGCCGTTGTCACATGCCTCATTGGCAACTGTCCTGCGCTTTATAAGCCTTGAGATCTTAAGATATTTATCTAATCGCATAATCCATTTCCATGATTTTCCGGGGATTTAGAAAACATGACCCGGAGATCTCTCTCCGGGCCGCTGTTATCTCTTAATGTCGTTACCAACTATCAGTTGATGGCATCCTTCAGAGCCTTGCCAGCCTTGAATTTAGGAGCCTTTGAAGCCTTGATCTTCATTTCCTTGCCAGTCTGAGGATTTCTTCCCTCTCTTGCAGCTCTCTTAACAACTTCAAATGTACCGAAGCCTACAAGCTGAACCTTGCCTTCTTTTTTCTTAAGCTCTGAAGTAACAGTCTCTGTAAATGCCTTCAGTGCAGCTTCTGCGTCCTTCTTTGAAAGTCCTGACTTCTCTGCAATAGCAGCTACTAATTCAGTCTTGTTCATTTGATGATCCTCCTGATAATTTCTTTTGTTATGTGTGCCGGTCTCATGGCCGGCATCTACCATTCATTTATATCTGTTTTATTGCCCTTTGTCAATAAAAAACAGCGAATTTGCGCTATTTTGAGCATTTGCAGTCCCATTTTTATGAGTTTTGTCCTGATTTATTGTCTGGCTCATCTTTCTGTGGCTGATAGTGGCTCAAAAGGTAGTCTTCCGTATTGTGCGACGGGTACTGGAGTACATCTTCCAGCATCCTCCTGAGCGTGATCCCTATCTCTCTGCCGGGCTTCATCCCGCGATCTATCAGATCCTGCCCGTTTACCTTAAGGTCTTTCAGGCCAAGGCAATCACCATCTTCAATGATCCTGCTATATATACTCTCCCAGGCTGCGACTTTCATTTTCTTTTCTTCAAGTCTGAATTCGCTCTGTGCCGCGCCATCGGCTATCTTTATCTCGAACAGCAGCGGGAACAGATCTTCACCTATCACAGCTATGCTCTTCCTGACTGCGTATGGCGTTTCATCCATGTTTATATCGTGATAACGCACCAGCGTTTCGACCTTCGCTTCTGTATCATTGTCGAACTTGAGGCGTTTCATTATCCTGGCCGCTATCTCAGCGCTTACAGGAGCGTGTCCGTGGAAGTGATCTATACCATCCGCTCCCCTGTAATGACAGTCCGGCTTTCCAATATCATGGAACAGCATTGTGTATCGCAGGACCTTATCAGCCCTCACAGCCTGGACCGAATGAATAATGTGCTCACCTACGCCGAACATATGATGCAGATTGTTCTGCGGCGTCTTCATGCAGACATCAAATTCCGGCATGATCACCGCTGTTATCCCGAGCTCATACATAGTTCTCAGCTCCTCGGGATGCGGCGAAACAAGTAGCTTCGTCAGTTCAATGTTAATGCGCTCGGCGCTGATCTTTGTGAGCGTCCCTGCAAGTTCTCCGGCGGCTTCTTTTGTTTTGTCTTCTATCGAATAGCCGAGCTGCGCAGAAAACCTGACAGCCCGCATGATCCTCAGCGCATCTTCTGTAAATCTTTCCTCTGCGTCGCCGACAGCGCGGATCACTTTCCTGTCTATGTCGCCCAGCCCGTCATAATAATCAATAAGACCGTCTTCTTCGCTGTACGCCATCGCGTTTATCGTGAAATCCCTGCGTCTCAGATCTTCCTTAAGACTCGACGTAAATACCACGTTGTCCGGATGTCTTCCGTCCCCGTAATCTCCGTCGATTCTGTAAGTCGTGACCTCAAACTGTTCATTTCCGATCAGTACCGTCACTGTACCGTGCTTAATACCCGTGTCTACAGTGCGGCGGAACAGACGTTTCACATCCTCAGGCATCGCTGACGTCGTTATATCCCAATCATCAGGTGTCCTTCCGAGAATGGAATCCCTGACGCATCCCCCGACGATGTAGGCCTCATGTCCATTTTGCCTCAGAGTTTCAATGACGGTGTTAACTTTTTCGGGAATACTTATCGTGATATCTGCAGGGTTCAATTTACGTCCTTCGAGCCTACTATAGCCAGAGTCTGTCTTGCGATTGCCAGCTCTTCATTTGTCGGGACCACCATCGTGACGACTTTATCTTCAGGCCTTGAAAGAATGACTTCTTCCCCGCGGATCTTATTCTTCTCCGGGTCAACGCTCGTTCCAAGGAATTCCGTGTAATCTGATATCCTCTTTCTCATTGCGCCGTCGTTCTCACCTACTCCGGCCGTGAAGACTATGACATCGGCGCCATCCATCTCGGCAGCGTAAGCTCCTATATACTTGCCGACACGAAGCGCATATGCCTGTAGTGCTGTCTCGGCATCCTTGTTGCCTTCTGCTGCAGCGCGGCTCAGGTCCCTGAAATCATTTGAGATACCGCCCGAGAGCCCCAGCATTCCAGACTTCTTATTGAGGATAGTCAAAACATTCTCAGCCGAGCAGTCCAGTTTATTCATAAGGAATGTGATGATCGCGGGATCAAGGTCACCGCATCGTGTTCCCATTATCAGACCTTCAAGAGGCGTGAGCCCCATTGTAGTATCAATGCTCTTTCCGTGATCAACAGCTGTGACAGAAGCGCCGTTGCCGAGGTGGCAGACTATTATCCGCAGGTCTTCTCTCTTCTTTCCGAGGATCTGCGCTGCTCTGTTGCTGACATAATCATGGCTTGTACCATGAAACCCGTATCTGCGGACTTTATACTTCTTGTAATACTCGAGCGGCAGCGCATACAGATAAGCCTTCGAAGGCATTGTCTGATGGAAAGCCGTATCAAAGACCGCTACCATAGGAACTCCCGGCATAAGCTTTGCACAGGCTCTTACACCGATGAGATTTGCCGGATTGTGGAGAGGCGCAAGATCAGATACATCTTCGATTGCCTTTATTACATCATCATCAATGAGCAAAGCCTTTGAGAAACGCTCACCACCGTGGACAATTCTGTGTCCCACAGCGTTTATCTCATCGAGTGAACTTATAACACCGACTTCCGGGTCTGTGAGTTTCTCAATTACCGCGGCAATAGCTGCATTGTGATCAGGCATCGGTATAGTGTCTGTCTTCTTCTCTCCGCCGGCCGGGGTATGTGTGATGCACGCTCCGTCACTGCCTATCCTTTCGCATAATCCTTTCGCCAGTACCTTTTCCGAAATGCTGTCTATAAGCTGATACTTGAGCGAAGAACTACCACAGTTGATGACTAGAATATTCATTTTATGCTTTCCCTTCTTTCCATCCGGAAACGAAAGCTCTACCGGCGGTTTTCTGATCAATAAGCTCTTCCCCAGCAGACCATTTTCTTTGCCGGTCTGCCGCAGCAGACACATGTTCCTGACAGATTTTCCTGCTCGAAAGGAATACACCTGCTCGTCACGCCGTACTCTTCTTTTATCTTATCCTCACAGGCCTGATCTCCGCACCACATAGCTTTGACGAACCCGTTTGTATCCTTGAACTCTTCCTCAAATTCTTCCCTGCTGTGTGCCTCGAAAGTATGAGTCCTCAGATGCTCTTTCGCCCTCTCCAGCATTTCTTTCTGCATGCGCTCCAGCTCTTCTCCGACGCGCACCGGAAGCTCCCCGATCGGAACTTCTATCTTTTCTCTTGTATCACGGCGGCAGATTACAGCTTTGCCTACCTCAAGATCCTTGGGGCCTATCTCTATACGGATCGGTATTCCATTGATTTCCTGCTCCGCGAACTTGAATCCAGGACTTCTGTCGGTATCATCGATCTTCACTCTGTAATCTTTAAGAGCCTTTGCGATCTCATGTGCTTTGTCCAGAACGCCCTCTTTGCGCTGCTGAATCGGGATGATCACAACCTGTGTCGGCGCAATATGCGGCGGCAGAACTATTCCGTCGTCATCACCGTGGACCATGATAAGCGCTCCTATTACTCTCGTCGTCATGCCCCATGATGTCTGATATACATAGCTCATCTTGTTGTCGCGTCCGGTGAATTTTATATCATAAGCCCTTGCGAACTTGTCGCCAAAATAATGGCTTGTTCCTGACTGAAGAGCTCTGCCGTCATGCATGAGAGCCTCGACCGTATACGTCGCCTCTGCACCCGCAAATTTCTCCTTGTCAGTCTTGCGTCCTTTTATTACCGGGATAGCCAGTTCTTCCGAAAGGAAATCAGCATATACATCAAGCATCTGCTGCGTTCTCTCCTCGGCTTCCTCTGCTGTTTCATGAATCGTATGGCCTTCCTGCCACAGGAATTCACGTGAACGAAGGAACGGTCTCGTCTCCTTCTCCCAGCGGACTACAGAGCACCATTGGTTGTAAAGGCGTGGCAGATCACGGTATGAATGGACGTCCTGTGAATAGAAATCACTGAACAGTGTCTCTGATGTCGGACGCACACAAAGTCTCTCAGTGAGTGGCTCTGTTCCGCCGCTCGTCACCCATGCGACCTCTGGGGCAAAACCATTGACAAGCTCCCCTTCTTTCTTCATGAGGTTCTCAGGTATGAGCATCGGCATATATACGTTCTGCACTCCGGTCGCCTTGAACCTGTCATCGAGGTTCTTCTGAATGTTCTCCCATAATGCATAACCGTTCGGCTTTATTACCATGAAGCCCTTTATATTGCTGTACGCAATGAGATTTGCCCTGATGCAGACATCCGTATACCACTGTGTGAAATCCTGATCGCGGGGTGTTATTGACTCCACGAATTTCTTCTGTTGATCGGCCATTTCCTTGAATTCCTTCCTGAATCTGATAAGTGTAAGTGCTTCGTTACATGTCCGCGGCCCGTGCCGAGACTGAAGTGCTCATGTGTGTATGTCCGTTTCGGGCACCACAACAACAGCATTATTGCACAAAGAAGCCTCCGGTTCAATCAATCTTTGATGCCGCGCTGTGGCGCTGCGCCAAGTCTGTTCATCGCTGAGAATATGGCGCGCACTGAAGCTCTTGTGATATTGGAGCTCACGCCGACGCCCCAGGTGACCTCTCCTGTATCGCCGTCCATGAGATGAATATATGCCGCTGCCTGCGCATCAGCGCCTGATGTGAGCGCATGCTCTGTGTAGTCAAGAATACGGTATTCTCTGCCCATCGTTTCGCGGATCCCACGTCTCGTCGCATCAAGAGGACCGTTTCCGACGCCCTCGAGCGTCTCCTCTATGCCATGATCTGTATACGTGAGTATGACCTTTGTATCGAACTCGCTGTCATTATCCTGCTGCGTATCTATTACCTGGAGCCTCCTGAAATGCAGCGGCTCCTTCTTCTCGATGTAGTTCTCCCTGAAAGCAGCCATGATCTCATCAGGCGACACTTCTCCTTCTTTCTCCGAAATTGCCTGAATGATATCCGCAAATTCGCGGTGCATTCCCTTCGGCAGCTTGAAGCCAAAATAGTTGTCCATGACGAAGGCCACTCCGCCCTTGCCTGACTGCGAGTTGATCCTCACGATCGGCTCGTACTGTCTGCCGATATCCGCCGGGTCTATAGTGAGATAAGGGACCGCCCAATAATCGAGCTTTCTGTCCTTCATCGCCTGCGTTCCCTTGTTTATCGCGTCCTGATGCGAACCTGAGAACGACGTGAAAACAAGTTTTCCGCCATAAGGATATCTTAGATCTATAGGCATCTTATTACAGCGCTCATAGACATCTATGATCTCAGGAATATGTTCGATCTTAAGCTTCGGATCCATTCCCTGTGAAAACATATTATAAGCCACGTTCAGAAGATCAAGGTTCCCCGTGCGCTCGCCATTTCCGAAAAGCGTTCCCTCGAGCCTGTCGGCTCCTGCAAGAAGCGCCAGCTCGGCAGCCGCTGTTCCGGTGCCCCTGTCATTGTGCGGATGTACTGAAAGTATCACGCTGTCCCTGTGATCCATATGTCTGCTCATCCATTCAATGCCGTCAGCAAAAACATTCGGCGTCGTCATTTCGACTGTGGACGGGAGGTTTATTATCATCGGGTGTTCGGGGGTCGGCCCCCACTCGTTGATAACGGCATTGCATACCTCCAGAGCATAATCGAGTTCTGTGCCGGTATAGCTCTCAGGTGAATACTCAAGCGTAAGGTTGCCTTCAAAATCCGCGGCTCCTTCTTTTACCCATTTTGTTCCCTGAACAGCGAGCTCTTTAACCTGCTCCTTATCCATGTGGAACACCACATCTCTCTGAAGTGTTGATGTCGAATTATAGATGTGGAACACTACATTCTTACATCCCTTTATATTCTCAAATGTGCGGTCTATCTGCTCCTTGCGGCACTGTGACAGCACCTGAAGCTTCACACCGTCGGGGATCCTGTCCTCATCTATCAGTTTTCTTATGAAATCATATTCGATCTGGCTTGCCGACGGAAAACCCACCTCGATATCTGTAAAGCCGAGCTTTACTATAAGATCGTACATCTCGAGCTTTTCCCCGACCATCATTGGGTCTATAAGAGCCTGATTGCCATCGCGCAGATCCACGCTGCACCATATGGGAGCCTTTGTTATCTGCTTATCAGGCCATGTCCTCTCTGGATAATCTGTTACCGGTACTCTCTGATAACGTTTGTAATTATGCATGATTTTTCAATTTCCTCCTCTGAATGGTCGAATTTGTTCTGACTGATGCCGCGAAGTTACCGGCAAAACCGTAAAAAAAGAGCCGGTCTCCGCATGGAAACCGGTTCCTTAATCTGTGCTTGTTTCAAAGGTGGACGATTACTCTCCAAGTCCCTCATTGATTTCCTTTACAAGAAAAGCAAGAGCTTCCTTTTCGTCCTCTCCGTTACAGATAAGTTCAATCTCATCACCGGATTTAACGCATGCGCCAAGTACGCTCAGAACGCTCTTCGCATTTGCCGTGGATTCACGGAACTGAAAAGTGATCTGAGACTTAAATAGCATTGCATCCTTGCATAGGACACCTGCAGGACCTAGATGCAGTCCGGTTGGATTCTTAATTGTTACTTTCTGACTTACCATGATTACTGACCCGCTCCGATTATTCTTCTCTTGTGTTCTGTCTCAAGAGAATAATGTAATTGTAACACTAAAAACTTTCATTGCAAGAAGAATCTAGCCCATCACTTTTTCAATAAGTGTTGCCAGTTCCTCCGCTTTCCTGTGTATCAGTTCCTGATCTCTGCCCTCTATCATAACACGGACGAGCGGTTCTGTTCCTGACGGTCTTATAAGTACACGTTCCTCACCGGCAAACTCTTTTTCAAGGTTTTCACATGCCTCTTTTACTTCAGGGTAATCCATATAGTGATTTTTCTTGTCATTGGCGACATGTGCATTTACAAGTGCCTGCGGCATCATCTCGCAGATCGCAGCCATTTCAGATAACTTGTCACCTGTTTCTTTCATGACCTGCAGGAGATGAAGTGCGCTCAGAAGTCCGTCGCCGGTCGTATTCTCACTCAGATAAATAACATGGCCTGACTGCTCGCCGCCGAGATTGTATCCCTTTTCTTTCATGCATTCCAGGACGTATCTGTCTCCGACTTTTGTGCGTTCGATATTCAGTCCTTCACGTTCTCCGCACATGAAGAAACCGAGGTTGCTCATAACTGTTACAACGACCGTGTCCTTGTTCAGTTTTCCCTTGCTCTTCATGTACTTGCCGACAATTGCCATGATCTGATCGCCGTTGACTACCTGTCCCTTTTCATCCACTGCCAGGAACCTGTCGGCATCACCGTCGAACGCAAGACCGGCATCAGCCCCCTCTTCAACGACTCTCTTCTGCAGTTCCTCAATATGTGTGGACCCGCAGCCTTTATTTATGTTGGTCCCATCAGGATCGACATGCATCGTTACAAGATCAGCACCCAGTGCACGGACTGCATCAACATTTGTGAATGTGGATGCGCCTTCTGCGCAGTCCATGACAAGCTTCATGCCTGTGAGATCCACCTGGACAAGATCCAGTGCATTCCGTATGTATTCCTTACGCATGTCAAAATCATATGTGATCTTACCTACACCTGCACCCGTGGGGAATACTATGTCTTTCATCCCTGAACTGATCTCGGCTTCTATCTCATCCTCGGTGGCATCAGGAAGTTTGAATCCTTCGCCATCAAAGAACTTAATACCATTGAACTCCATCGGATTGTGCGATGCTGATATGACGACTCCTGCATCTGCGTGGTGCTTTTTAGCAAGGAACGCTACAGCCGGAGTCGGAAGGATCCCGAGGTATATAACATTAGCACCGACGGAACATGCACCTGCCATAAGTGCGTTTGCCAGCATGTCACCAGAAAGACGTGTATCACACCCTACCATTATCACCGGGCGGTGCTGCGCATCATTTGTTTTGGCGAGAACATATGCACCTGCCTGTCCCAGCTCCATCGCAAGTTTCGGTGTCAGCTCATCATTTGCGACCCCTCTGACTCCGTCTGTTCCGAACATTCTGCTCATTAGTCAAACTCCCCCTGTCAGGCTATTCTGTAGTATCTGTATCAGATTTCTTAGCTGTCAAAGTAATTACAGCGCGCACAGTGTTATCCACCGTGACCTTGTCTGGAAGCGTCAACGCGACTTCCCCGTTGTAGCTGCCGCTTATATCTTTCGTTGTATCAACGTCTCCGATAATTGACGTGACGTCGAGTGTTGGTGCTATATTTGATGCGCTGACTGTGTCAAGAGATGCCTTAAGTCCCACTATATCCACAGAAAGCTTTACAGCAGATCCGTCTGACCCCGTGTTGCCGAGCCCGTCACTCACGCTTGTTATAGCGGCATCATAACCATCAGGTACATTTGTGACCGCTATGCTGTCCGAATCAAAGTCCAGCGTTTCCTTTTCTATCTGCTCTATCTCAGCAACAATGCTTATATTCCCGTCAAAACTGTCATCAGAAATGGTGACATTCTCCGGCAGGTATCCTGTTATATCAATAGTCCATGATCTTGTCTCGGCAGCGCCTGTAACATCTATGGAATCAGACGAAACAACGATACTGTCTATGGAATTCAGTATTGATGATCTTCCTGCTATGGTCACCGTAGCGGGTGTGACTGTGACTTTTCCATTGAGCGCATACCCTTCAGCCGGTGTCCCGCCTATTGAGACCTGGATCGGAACGTTCTTGGTCGGAAGTATTACTGCCGATACCTTTACCGTGGAGATATTCATAGTGAGCGAGGTGGCATCTATCGCTTTGCCGTCACTGTCATAGAGTTTCACATCCACATTCGTGGTAACTGTGGCGGCAGCTCCTGACACATCTACATTTGCTTCTGCTTTCGCTATCTTTGATACTATTGATTCAGGTCCTGAAACGCGGACCTGGTTCTGATCTATCGTCACATCGCCGAGGACATACCCATCCGCCGGTGTCCCACTCGTAGTGGAGCGCAGCGCGAGCTGAGTCGTCTTCTTCTTCTCGACACTTAGACGGACAGTATCTATGCTCCCCTTTATGCTCTCTATCTTGCTTGAATACTTGTTAGTCGTCAGTGTTATGTCAACTGTGCCGAGACTTGTTATATCACTCGCATCGGCTGTCGCAACGATATTATCCTTATCGAGGGAATCTATTATCGAGCGCGAAG
>JAAZDA010000323.1 GCA_012512995.1 Clostridiales bacterium
CATGCTGGACGGTGCCTTCCATTACAACACAAATGAAAAATGTTTCTCCATTCCCTTCGATAAAGGTGCTGTTGAAAAGTATGACAATGTCCCGGTGTGTGGATCTCTTAGAGAAAACATGTACCTGAGTCCGGAAGGTGTAGTTATACCGTGTATGTCCATGATAGACGAGAAGGTTTCAAAGCAGTATCCTAATGCATTCAGAACACCACTAAAGGAAATACTACCGAGTCATCTTACACTCGCGCAATGACATGCAAAGTGAGCGAATATATGGCACATAACCCTGAATGCGTAACATGCAGGTACACCTATAACTGCAAGGGAGGTTGCCGTGCCGGAGGCACGCTTGGCGGTGGAGATTACCTCGCCCCTGACATGAAGGCCTGCCTGTATTTCAAAAATGGCTGGTTCGAACGGTTCAAAGCAATGGGTGAAAAGTATGCAGCTCAACTATCCTGATCCCATTAAAAAAGTCTGTAGACATTCTTTTTGTCTACAGGCTTTTTTATTGATACTGTGACGATCCAGCTTATATACACAAGCCTTTAGTTCCCGCTATCCCATTCGTGATTGTTATACACATTACATATGTAGTGTTCAGAAAATACAGTACACCAGTCATTTGATCCACACCAGCTTCCCTGCTCAACCGTTGCTGAACATTTTTCCCGGAAGTAGCTGCCAGTACAACCGCCCGGTCCTCCAGCTGTTCCTCCTGAAACTGTCTCCAGTTCGTCCTTGTCTATTTCCTTTGAAAGAATCTCATTTTTATCTATATTTTTCTCTGCCATTTGTTCTTCCTCCTTCGAATTCTATCAGTGCATTAATAATAAGTTCTTACTATAACATATCGAAATAATCGAATCTAAACCTTTATACGAAGGAGTTAAAAAAAAGTACGCTTTCTGATGAGTTTGCAATGAATTCCTATTCAAGGCTGACATTTGCTGTCTTATTCCCTCCAATTGTCCTCTGAAATGTTACCCCTCTGTATATGAATTTCACTTTCTGCGATCTGTCACAATCTGAATGTACTGTAAGCTTTGTCAGACTGTCGTCGTCGAAATCAATATCGAGCGTCAATTGTCCCTTCGTGCGGATACCATAAGCGTGACCTGTTCCTATCTCATGCGGCAACGCCGGGAGGATACTGATAAATACTTCGTTATTACAGTCCAGATAACTTTGAATAAGCATTTCGCTGATTCCTGCTGCCGCCGCAAAATTTCCGTCGATCTGGAAAGGCGGATGCGCATCAAACAGATTTGCATAGACTCCCGACCCCTGGTCAACTGACGCAGTTACAGACATTCTCTGCGTCTTAGTAAGCTGCAGCATCTTCTTGAGTATCCTGAGTGCTCTGTCTCCATCGCCCAGCCTTGCCCATGCGTTCATCTTCCAGCCAAGGCTCCAGCCTGTCCCGGCATCTCCTCTTCCCTCCAGTGAAACCCTGCAGGCATTGTAGAAAGTGTCATTGACCGCATTAGTCATTTTAGCCCGGCAACGCTGATTATTACTGCAAATACTGCCATAGATGTTCTCTGGCCTTCCAGGGTAAAGTGCATACAAATGCGAAATATGCCTGTGTAAGGCCTCATGTTCCTTAAACTCTTTGTCCCATTCAAGGATCTGTCCTCTGCTGCCTATCTTATATGAGGGAAGCTTTGCGAGAGCCTTGACTATTCTCTCCGACATATCATCGAATACTCTGCATTTCTCAGTTTTCCCGTTTCCATTATTATCTATATGATTTTGGGCCTGTAATATCTCTACTGTCTTCAGGTATTCACTGAACACTTCCCTTATTATTGCAGTGCTCATTGCCGTCATTGATGTGTTGTGGCAGACTTTGCCCTCATATTCAAAAGCATTTTCAGGTGAAGATGACGGCGGCATCATCAGAATGCCATCCTCTCCTTCTGTGAGCGTGTCCAGGTAGAACTGCACTGCCAGCGTAAGCATCGGCAGGCATCTATCCCGCAGGAACCCCTTATCCAGTGTGTATTCATAATGTTCATAAAGATGCCTGCAGAGCCACCCGAAACCCTGATTCCAGAATCCACATGATGCCATTCCTCTGAGATCATGGCCGACAGGATGTGTCATCGCCCATATATCGGTATTGTGATGCACTACTGCGCCGCGGGCATTATAATAATCTCTCGCTGTTTCCCTGCCGCTGTCTGCGAGTTCCTCAATAAATGAGAAAAGTGGATCACTCAGTTCAGAGAGATTTTCCTCCTCAGTTCCCCAGTAATTCATCTCCAAATTAATATTTGTCGTGAAATTGCAAGAAAACGGCGGTTGCAGCTTGTCATTCCATATGCCCTGAAGATTAGCCGGCAGTGTTCCTTCACGTGATGATGCTATCTTAAGATACCTGCCATATTGATAGAACAGTGAATAAAGGTACGGGTCATTATTGCTGATCTTAAATTCTTCCAGCCTGTCATCAAGTGTAATTTCGTCCTCCGGCTTTCCGCCTTCAAATTCAATGTTCACTCGCTTATAGAGCGATCTGTAGTCATGAATATGCCTCAATCTCAGTTCCTCATATGAGAATACATATGCCTCGCTGATATCTCCTTCGAGCAGTGCTCTGAAGTCAGCGCCGCAGGTATATGGCTGACGACCGGGACCATTAAATGAAGTCCTGGCAAATATTCTTATCTCGGCGCTGTCCGCCCCTTCGACCTTCAAAAATGATCCGTCATTATGAACTGATCCGCCTTTTGTTGTAACAAAGACCGAGAATCCGAATTGCATTCCCTTCTTATCGTCGCTGTCATCATATCTGACAGGATCACTTATGCCAGTGTAGTCAGGAAAGTCTTCGGACGGCGCTATCCCAGATACAGAAATCGCCGCTCCTGCACCAGTGAATGGCTCACACTTTACTATGCTGCGCAGTTGCGAATCGGCACTTATGTCAAAACACATTCCCCCGCTCTTTTCCGATGTCATACGCATGACAAATGCCTGATCAGGAGCCGAAACAAATGCTTCCCACTCTTGTTTTGCCCCATCTATCCTGAACTCTGTGTGCGAGATGGCGCTCTCCAGATCGAGATCGCGGTAATAGTCTGTCACAGTGCCGGTGGGCTGCTTTATATATATGTTGCCCATCGGCAGATATGACTCAGAATATCGTCCCAGCAGATGCTTCTCGATTTCTTCATCTGCTTCGCTGTACTTCTCATCAGCTACGAGTTTCCGCACATTCTGAAGATACGGCCATGGGTCACAGACCCCACTGTCCTTTGGATATCCGGACCATAAACTGTCCTCGTTGAGGCATATAGTCTCATTCAGCGGATCTCCATATACCATTGCACCAATTCTGCCGTTACCGAGAGGCAGAGCCTCTGTCCATTCACTGGCAGGTCTCTTATACCATAGTTTCATAACAATGCTCCTTACACAACGCCAGGATGAGAAATTGCGCACGCAATTTCTCATCCTGGCGTATACCGGTTAGCTGTACTTTACTCCTTGACTGCTCCGCTTGTGATTCCTCCGATTATATATTTCTGACCCAGAAGATAAACTATAATTACCGGAATACATGTCAGAACAATGTCAGCGAAAATATAATTCCAATAATTCTTGTTCTTCCCGAAGAACTGATATACAGCCATAGTCATCGGGAAAAGTTTACTCTTGCTCGACAAGTATAAAGGTGTCAGGAAATCGCTCCACACCCCCATGAACTCCAGGATAAAACAAGTGACAAGAGTAGGCTTCATGAGAGGCATTATGACTTTGAAGAACAGGCTTATGGGTCCAGCGCCGTCTATAACAGCAGCTTCATCCATCTGAACAGGCACCGACTGGACAAAACTGTATATGGTAAAGACACAGAACGGCATCATTGAACTTGTGAATACCAATACAATTCCAAGTCGTGTATTGGTAAGATTCATCCACTGGAAAACACGTACCAATGTTACGTAGTTCACCGGGAAGAACAGTCCGCACAGGAAGAAATAATAAAGGAAATTATTGAGTTTTGTTTCTTTTCTGCTGAGAACAAATGCAGCCATTGAACAAAGGACGACTCCCAGGACTGTTGATATTCCTGCATAGCACAGGCTGTTAAAGAATCCCTGAACAAGATTTCCTTTATCAATTACCTCTATGTAATTATTAAACATCCATTCAGTCGGAAGACCAAGGCTCATCCTGGCTGCTTCATTCTTGGTCTTGAACGAATTTATCACCACCATATAAAATGGTGCGAGAACTATTAGCGACATGAACAGGCAGACTATTGTTTTAACGAAATTGGCAACTCTTTTTTTCTTCATCTCATTACGTTTCCTTTCTGCTCATGAATTTGACAATGAATATTCCTATAATTGCTGTAATTACAAGAAGTATTGAGTTCAACGCTGTTGACATTCCATATTGTCCGTTGGAATAGAGCTGGAACGCATATGTTGTGATGACCTCAGTCGCATGTCCCGGTCCGCCATTAGTGAGAACATATATGATATCAAACACCTTCAGCCCGTATGTTACTCCGAAGACAAGGTTTATCATTATGGAGCCCTTCATCATGGGCAAAGTGACATATCTTAGTTTGTGCCAGAAATTGGCACCGTCTATCTCTGCCGCTTCATAATAATCCTGAGGTATTGAATTCAGTCCTGCAAGGAATATAGTCATTACATATCCAATTCCTCTCCAGGCATCAACGCCGAAGATGGACGTCCATACAACTCCGAGATCTGACAGCCATTTCTGTTTGAGGAAGCCAAGTCCTATCGCCTCCAATGCTGTGTTCAGAAGCCCTGTGTTGTAATTAAATATTGATTTAAAAACAAGACCGATTATTACGAACGGAAGCATGCTGGGCAGATACAATATCGTTCTGTATGCGCCCTTCCCCTTTAGTCCACCCTTCAGCATCACCGCAATGAAGAATGCGGGAATCAGTTTTACAACATTGGAGATTATGGTGAACCTGAATGTATTAAAGATACCGGATCCATAGTTTTTATTTGATGTAAATATCTCAATGTAATTATCGAGTCCCACGAAATGCAGCCCATTGAGTGCTGTTCTTGAA
>JAAZDA010000324.1 GCA_012512995.1 Clostridiales bacterium
CAGTTATAGCAGTAGATCCGTAGTGTTCCTTTATCCACAGCGCGAGCCTGAGAGCTCTCTCATTCTCGTTATGCCCGGCATTTGGATCACATGGGCCCGCAATTGTTTTGACTTTATCCGCAGGATATGAGCAGCTGTCCCTGAGCTCGACAACATAACCCATCCGCATCGTGTCTCCCTTCCCGAAAGGAATAAAGACCCTGTCTCCAATGCGCACGGTTGAGCGCATTTCCACAGGCACACGGTATGTGAATGGATGATCCAGTCTTTCGTGTGAAATATCTATAATAATATCAGCATAAATGTTCTCGGTCATTTATTGATCTCTTCCAATATCTCCTTTATTATCACGCGCTCATCCATGGGATATTTCCTGCCCTTTATCTCCTGATAATCCTCGTGTCCTTTACCTGCAAGAACGATTATGTCCCCGGGCTCGCCGTGCGTTATCGCATATTTTATAGCTTCCTTTCTGTCCGGGATCTCGATATATTTGCCTTCAGTCTTTTTCATGCCTGTTTCAATGTCGGCTATTATATCAAGTGGCTCCTCAAAACGAGGGTTGTCGGAAGTTATTATCGTAAAATCTGCGAGCTTGCCGCTGACTTCACCCATCTCAAATCTTCTGAGTTTGCTGCGGTTGCCCCCGCATCCGAACAGTGAAATAAGTCTGTTCGGATGATAGTCCCTAAGCGTTGACAGAAGTCTTTCAAGTGCCATGGCATTGTGAGCGTAATCAATCATAAGCGTGAATTTATCAGAGACCTTTATCATCTCTATCCTGCCCTTGACGTGTGCCGAGAGCAGTGCATTTTCTATTTCATCAGTTGTGACATCAAAATGAAGGCAGATAGCTATTGCGCACAGTGCATTATATACACTGAATCTGCCTGGTGTCGGTACTTCGGCTCTTATCTCCGTCAGTCCTTTTGTCAAAAATGAGATTCCAAGTTCCCCGGGTTTCTTAATTAGCTCAAGACCCTCAGCTGTCAGATCATTTCCGGCATTAAGCCCGAATGTTTCGACGGTGCATGTATGACCTGCGAGAACCTTTTCCCAATTCTCATCATCACCGTTTACTATTCCAATTCTGCATTGTTTGAACAGCAATCCCTTACAATGCATATACTCATCAAAGTCTTTGTGTTCATTAGGGCCGATGTGGTCAGGCTCAATATTTGTGAAAACACCTATATCAAAAGTAAACCCCTGCGTCCTGTGAAGCATAAGCGCCTGAGATGATACTTCCATGACCACTGTTTCTATACCCTCGTCTGCCATCTTTGCGAACGTCTCCTGGAGAGCGAGTGATTCCGGAGTGGTATTTGACGCTGGTATATGTTCAGATCCTATTATCGTCTCAATAGTACCGACGAGACCTACCTTTTCCCCTGCGGCCTCAAGGATTGATTTCACGAGATATGTCGTGGTGGTCTTGCCTTTTGTCCCCGTAATTCCTATGATCTTCATTCTTTCCGCCGGGTGGCCATACCAGGCGGCTGCAATAAAGGCCATCGCGTATCTCGTATCATCCACATAGACAAGTATCGCTTTTCTGTCATCACCAAGTACGACATCGTGACTGACAACGATTACCTTAGCGCCCTTCTCCACTGCCTCGGCCGCCAGATCGTGTGAATCGCGGTTTGCGCCCTGAATACAGATAAAAAGGCAGTCCTTACATACAAGCCTTGAATCATTGATCACCGCTGTTACCGGTGTATCAAGAGCCGTTCCTGTGTTGTCCTTTATTCTGTATTCAAGTCTTTCCAGCAATTCTCCCAGTTTCTTTGTCATTTGATCTTCTCCTTGTGTATGGTCTGAATTCCGTCCGGTTTATGAATTCTTTAGAAATTTTAGTAATTCGTTATGGAGCGGACACAGCTTCGTCACAATTCTCCTGTAAAGTATTACTCAGATAGATGAAACCAATCAACTATCTCCCCCCTCATAATAAACCATCAGGAGCCGTGCCGAAAGGTACGGCTCTTATGGTTTCTTATATTTCAGGTCTTATTTGATCTTTTCCGTTGACACCTGCACCTCTCCAAGCATTCTTTCAGCTGTTTCAAGCGGAACATTTCCACTCTCTTTTGTTGTGACATTTGCCGCTGAAAAAGCAGCCGCGTACACCATAGCATCTGTCAACTGATCCCTTGAAGGAACTCCGACGACATTTTGAAGCTTATCTGCGAGGAGCGCCACGCACACATCCCCGCTTCCCACCGTATTTACAACAGGCACATATGGAACTGCCACCTTAATGATATCATTTCCATCCACAGAAAAAAGTCCCTGCTTTCCGCGCGATACCACTACACAATCTATTCCGCTCTCACGCAGATTATTTACTGCCAGAGCGATTCTCCCTTCAGTATCAAGCTTTTCTCCTGCTAAAGTCTCCAGCTCCCTGAGGTTGGGCTTTATCAGAAAAGGTTTCGCTGATGCTCCGGCGGCAAATGCCTTTCCGCTTGTGTCCAGTATCACCTTTGCGCCAGCAGTCCTGCAGATTTCAATGAGTTCCGCATAGTAATCGTCATGAAGTCCTGTCTGCAGCGATCCTGACATCACAATTGTCTTTGTTTCAGCCGTGACATCACCAAGTGCCACCCTGAACTCCTTCTCACTCTCAGCAGGTATTGCAGCTCCCGGCTCAAGGATCTCTGTCACCTCTCCGCTGTCAGTTATTATATTCAGTGACGTCCTTGTTTCGGATGGTACCATTGTGAATCTGCAGTCCACTCCAATGGTCTCAAGATAATCAAGGATGAACTTTCCGGCAAAACCTCCGAGGAACCCCAACGCACAGGCCTCCTCGTCAAGGTTTCTCAGCATTTTTGTGACATTTATTCCTTTTCCGCCGGCATATTGAACTGAACTCTTCATGCGGTTTACTTCCCCTGTTACCAGGTCATCAGCTGTCATAGTTCTGTCTATAGCCGGATTAAGTGAAACAGTCGCTATCATATTTTTGACACTTTCCTGATTCAAATTCATGTCATATTTCCGATAAATCGGAAGTCCTTTATCTGCAGCTGCAATGTATCGCGCCCGCGGAAACTGTTTATTCTGGGCTGATAAGCAAGATTAGCCCTTATAGCGCCTGCTGTACCATGCGCGCCATAAGAGGATGTCAGCGCTTCAAACGTACCGACTCCGTAAAATTCATCAAAACTCTTTGCGAGCGCTCCTGATTTTCCGAACCATATTCCCTCAAACACTCTGCCATCTTCGTCTCTGAGGTCGAACTTTACGGCATTTCCGCTCTGTCCGAGTATCCTTGCGCTTTCTATTCCCATATTCCTGCAGGCGAAGACCGGCGGTTTGTTCCCGTTGCCGCAAGGTTCCAGTTTTGCAAGTTCGCCTGTAAGCTCACTTGTTACACAGTGCGCTGCCAGCTCCATATCGAGATGCTCGACCTTCTTCATGTCATCGGAGGTAAGACCGCAGTTGCTGTTAAGGCGCTGCCTGAATTCATCGACATTTTCCTCTTTGATCGACAGTCCTCCGGCCATCCTGTGCCCTCCGAACTTAAGGAGCAGACCCGAGCATTCCGTCATTCCCTCATACATATCATAAGCATCTATCGATCTGCCGGAGCCCTTCAGAATGCCATCTTCACCGGACGCAGTCAAAACAAATGTCGGTCTGTTGTACTCTTCCTTTATCTTACCCGCAACTATCCCGGCCAGTGACTGATGAAGATCCTTTATCACAATGACAATAATATTGTCCTTAAGAAAATCTCCACTCGTGATCATTGTCTGCGCCTCTGCAATACCTGTGGTCTGCATTGACTTCCGACTGTCATTGAGTGCCTTAAGTTCCCCCGCCTCTTCTTCTGCGTCCTGCCCTGCGTTTGAATCTGATAC
>JAAZDA010000325.1 GCA_012512995.1 Clostridiales bacterium
AGGATCTCAGCTTCTGTCTCAAAATGAAAATTTGTTATCCCGTTATCATGTGCAATCAGATATTTCCATATCGCCGTAATGTGCTTCTTGTCAGCATTCGCCGTCCTGTCTATGAACTTGACCTGCTTCACATCTCTGTCCAGGAAATACTGGAGCTCCGGCAAAACAAACTCAATGCTCCTCTCTCTGAACTGTTTGTCGATTGATGACAGGCAGTATGAACATCTGAAAGGGCAGCCCCTGCTGCTCTCATAGTAAATTATGCGATTTCTGTCTGGCTCGCCCGCCGTGTCAGGGTATGGAAAAACAATATCATCCATGTTCATGAGCCTGCTGTCAGAAGTCGACCGGATACGACCTCCGTCGCGATATGTGATACCGCTGACATCCGCCAGTTGGCATTCTGTTCTGTCGAAACAATGCAGGAGATGCAGCGTGCACTCCTCTCCCTCACCGCGCATCACTATATCGATTTCAGGATGTTCGCTCATGATGTCTTCTGCCCTGTATGACACTTCCGGCCCGCCGACGATCACAGGCATCTCAGGCCTCAGCTGTTTCATGTCCTTTATGAGATCCAGCATCACATCAATATTCCAGATGTAACAGGAGAATCCAATAGCATCAGCTTTATTACTGTAAATTTCACGAAGTATTTCTTCTGAATTATGATTGATCGTGTATTCCGCATATTGAATGTCGATATCATGATCGTGTTTCCTGACATAAGCCGTTATGAGATAAACACCGAGATTGGAATGGATATAGCTGGCGTTCAAAGCGACAAGAAGATATTTCATGACTTACCTCGCGTAATTTATATCGTTACAATCATACACATACGAGATGATTTAACATACATGATATACGAGTTTGTGAAAAGTTAACAGGCTGTGCTCTCTGTGAAAAACAATTATCAGGAAAAAATCCCGGAGTCTTGCATCGATGCATATTCATGCATCATATAGCAGTCTCCGGGATCACATTGATTTTCTAGTAGATCGGCATGTTCTTTATTGTCAGATCAGCCTCTGGATCGCGCCATGCTCCTTAAGCAGTTTCTCAACGTCAGTGCCGCCTATAGCCTTTCCGGCTTCTTTCATTGCGATCTTTTCCTTGAATCCCATCTCCATACTTGTGAGGGGTTTGCCATCGCGCAGAGCGACTGATGCGTCTATCAGGTCCCTGATATCATAAACGCTGCCCCAGACTTCCGGAATTCCTCTGTCTACATTGAGCAGTGTGTAGACGGCTTCCATGCCTGTCCTTATTGAATACTCGGTCGTGAACACAGTATCCCTGGGAGTTTCAGCAAAGTTACCGATAAATGCAAAGTTCACGGATCCCTTCGGCACCACATCAGGGCGGTCTCCGGCTTCACGAGGCTGGAAGTAAGCACTTGCGAACGGCATCATTACAGGGACTGTATTTGCGCTGTTCTTTGCAAGATCCTCTATCTGATTCTCAGGCACTCCGAGATGATACAGCCACTCTTCGGCAATCTCAATACCTGTGCAGTCGCGCATTGCCTTCTTCACATAGTTACCCGGGCGATCTGAGAACATTCCGTATATCCATACGAGCACCTGCCCTTTAGGCTGATTGTGATACTGTGGCTGACGATTAATCGTCCATGACAGAAGCCAGTTGGAATCTTTTACAGTGACAATGCCGCCTGTAACAACTTTGCCTGACAGCGGGTCTCTCTTACATATCTTCTCGATATATGGAGGAATCCTGTCATCAAGCGTGTTGACTGTAGCGCTCACCCAGCAGCTGTCCTCCGGATCCATGCAAAACTTGTCCGGACGTCCGAAAGAAGGATCCTGCGCAGCGATCTTGCGCCACAGGTCGAAAGTTCCTCCTTCGTGGATAGTCCCATCCATACCGGAGGCCTTGTTCTGACTGCCATATGTGGAATTCTCGACGTTACTGCCGTTGGTAAAGAATACATAATCATCTTCTGTCAGATCGATGTTTTCTGTCTGTCCATTACCTTGGACAACAATGGTTTTGGCCGTCTTCTTATCTGCCTTTATATCGAAGATCACGTTCGTGACTTCGGCATTGTAATGGAACTGAACGCCGTGATTCTTAAGATACTTCGTCATCGGCAGGACCATTGATTCATATTGATTGTATTTTGTGAAGCGGAGTGCTGTGAAATCCGGGAGTCCGCCAATGTGGTGGATATATCTCTGCATGTAGCGTTTCATCTCAAGTGCGCTCTGATCATCCTTGAATGCGAACATTGTGCGCCAGTACAGCCAGAAGTTGGTGTTGAACACTTCATCATCAAATATCTCAGTCATCTTGACATTTGCAAGATCTTCATCAGGTGTGAAGAAGAGCTTCATTATCTCCATGCAGCCCTTATCTGAAAGGCCGAACTTCTTGTCTGTATGTGCGTCCTCGCCCTTATTCTGCGTTGCACGGCAGAGAGAATAGTTTGGATCTTTTTTGTTAAGCCAGTAATATTCATCAAGAATACTGACCCCGTCTGTTTCGATGGATGGGATATATTTGAAAAGATCCCACATGCATTCGAAGTGGTTGTCCATCTCGCGGCCGCCTCTCATGACATATCCGACATTCGTCAACTGATCGCCATCGAGAGCGCCTCCCGGGACTGCATTCTTCTCAAGAATGTGAATGTGATTTCCCGGCATCTGAGCATCGCGGACAAGGAAACATGCCGCTGAAAGAGATGCAAGACCGCTGCCGATAAGATATGCTGATTTGTGATCTACGCCTTCCGGTTTCTCCGGACGTGCGAAAGCTTCATAATTACCACTTGAATAATACATTTTCACCTCCATGACTGAACGTATTTTGCGACGTTCGCGACTGTTATTTGTTCCTGTTGCTGAAATTATAATAGCGCTGCGGTCTTTTTGTTCCAATGGACAAAAAACCGGACATGATAAGATTTTTATCACGTCCGGGAAACTGACTGTTTTCCTTACAAAACATACCTTTTGACCAAAACAAATAATGACCGTTCCTGTATCACAGCTAATCTGTTCTGTTTCTTGCGAACGCTTCAAGTGCCTTCTTGAAATTCCCATGTATCACAAGGTCGAGCCTGTCTATTATCTGTTTTGGATCTTCCTTCATATCATGTTTTATCCAGTCCAACATCAAGCCGACAAAAGAATACTTATAAATGTCTGCTATGAATTTCTGGTCTTCGTCGCTGACATCCATACCCTTTGACTGCTCCGTGATCACACCCATTATCAGATCGAATGTCACTGCGTAAAGATAGTTTTCGACCTGATCGCTGCTTACGGAATTGTATACATTCACTATGAAAGGCTTGTTCTTCCTTACCTCATCAAAGATATCAAGGAAACCCTCCTGCCACGTGTTGTAAGTCTTGTTACCGGCAAGTGCCTTCAATGCATCTTCGCGGCATGACCATTCCACGAGATCAAATATATCCTGGAAATGATAATAGAAAGTCATGCGGCTGATACCGCAGTCATCAGTGATATCTGTAATGGTGATCTTGTCCAGCGGCTTCTGCAGCAGCAGGTGTTTGAGTGATTCTTCAAGCGCGCGTTTTGTTACCTGTGACATAGCTTCCTCCATGCTAAATGTGTGGAATTTGTACTGTGTTACTGGTAAAATTATAAGTACAAAACGAGCTTTTGGCAAAGTCACTATTTGACCCCGGTAAAGGAGGCCACTGATATGACAAAAAGAAGAATTCTTTCTATGCTGCTCACCATGTGCATGGCATTTTCCATGCTTTCCATTCCCGCAATGGCTTCCGGCGACGTCGTCTGGAGTCAGGATACCGTGCTTTCCGGAGGGCACGATTACAATAATGCCACGATCGCACCTGGTGTCCGCGTGGAAATCCAGACCGGCATACTGATTAAGGGCACTCTCAGCGTCGGCGCCGGAGGAAAGCTCGTAGGCAAAGGTCTTTTCTATCCTGAGGTCGGTACATCAGATGTCGTTGGCATGACAATGTACTATCGTGTTGCCGGTGCATATAAGCCATTCAGTAATGGGCTGAAGACACTTTGGAACGCGAATCTGTGGCCAGGTTATGCTCCTCACTTCGAATATGACAGTGCCGCAGACCTTTGGTATCTCTACGTGGAAGCCGGAGATTTCGAAGCCGATCCCTTCTACACCAATACAGGTGCAGTTAACTCATCAGGTGGCCGCAATGTGAATTCAGCCATGAACTCCGCCAGCACTCTCAACATGCTGGGTCTGTTTCCGGCAACCAGCACAAACCCTGACGGCGGCGCTGATTATGACCTGACTCGTCAGGCACCGACTTACGAAGCTGTCGTAATGCTGATCCGTCTTCTTGGCAAAGAAAAAACTGCAACATCAGGGAACTGGACTCATCCATTCACAGATGTTCCGGTATCGGCAGACAAATATGTCGGCTATGCTTACCAGAACGGTCTGGTCACAGGAAGTTCAGCGACTACTCTCGGCACCACCGCCGCATCCGCGCAGATGTATCTCTCGGCAATTTCCTCCGTTCCGATATCGCCATGGTCTCCGAAGCCGCACTGGGCACAAAACTCAAGGGTGGTACCCTCACCCTCAGTGACAAGCTTATTTCCGAAGGTGTCTTCACAAAAGCGCAATACGACAATGCAATGGCAGCGTGGTAAATGTGACCCGTTAGAAGTTACGTCAATCTGTGTTTTACTTGTCTGTCTCTACAAATAAACTTGACATTTCCAGCGATATCGTGTTAATAATATGCACTGACCGAGTGGCCACAAATGCGTAAATCCAGGTTTTGGATTTACGCATTTTTTATTGCAATGAAACATGATGTCGGGGATTTATCCCTTTTCAGTAATGGAGGCAAAGTTTTGAACGTAACAGAAAAAGCAGTATCAACAAAGACAGAAAAATCAGCATCAACCCTTTATTCCCTTAAGGCAAATTCGTTTCTTGAATCGGAGCCTCTTGGAGACCTGATGCGTAAGTATGCGATTCCCTGCATCATTTCTCTTGTAGTCGCAGCACTTTATAACATAGTCGATCAGATCTTTATCGCAAATGCGTCATACCTTGGCAGTTACGGTAATGCTGCTAACACTGTTGTTTATCCCCTCACGATCGTCGCTCTCGCAATTGCAGTTATGATAGGCGATGGCTGCTGCGCATTTGTCAGTCTCTGCCTTGGCTGCGGGAACAATGAAGACGCTCATCGCAGCATAGGGAGCTCCGTGATTCTATGCGTACTCGCGAGCATCATTCTGACTGCTGTCTATTTCATCTTCCAGCCGCAGATCATCTCAATGTTCGGCGGCAGCGTAAACGAGGAAACATACGCTCTCAGCAAGGAATACTTCACCTATATCAGCATTGGTATTCCTTTCTACATGTTCGGACAGGCAATGAACCCGATAATCCGTTCTGACGGAAGTCCGAAATTTGCAATGATCTCAACATTGGCCGGAGCTGTAGTGAATATAATACTCGATCCCGTTTTCATCTTCGGTTTCCACTGGGGGGATGATGGGCGCCGCTGTGGCTACTGTCTTAGGTCAGGGTCTCACAGCCATCCTGGCGATCTGGTATCTGTGCCATATGAAGGCCGTAAATCTCCAGAAGAAGAGTTTTGAGCTCAGCGGAAAAGTGATTAGCAGATTCATTCCGCTGGGTATCTGCAGTTTCCTTGCTCAGATATCACTTGTCGCGGCCATGGCGGCAATCAACAATATGATCCGCAAATACGGCGCACTTGACCCGATCTTCTCACAGACAGAATATGCTCAGATACCTATGGCTGTCGTAGGAATTGTCATGAAGTTCTTCCAGATAGTTATCTCAATAGTTATCGGCATGGCTGCCGGCTGCATTCCTGTTGTCGGCTTTAACATGGGTGCCGGAAGGAAGGACAGAGTAAAGAAGCTTTTCAGTATGCTGTTGGTCAGCGAAGCTATTGTAGGATTTATAGCGCTGGTCATCGTAGAGATCTTCCCACGCGCACTTATTGGAATTTTCGGAGCCGCAAACGAGAGCAGCTATTACACAGATTTTGCAATGAAAGCGTTCCGTATCTATCTCTGCATGGTCGTTCTCGCCTGCATCAACAAGGCGACATTCATTTATCTTCAGAGCATGGGCAAAGCTCTTGCATCAACGCTCCTGTCCATGGTCAGAGAAGTGGTCTTCGGAGTAGGCTTTGCACTGCTCCTTCCTATGTGGTTCGGACTTGACGGTGTGCTCTACTCAATGCCTGCATCCGATATTCTGACATTTGTTATGTCTATCATAGTGATCGCCATAACAATGAAAAGCCTTGACCGGCAGGATAATACCGATCAAGGTCTTGTTGCAGCAAAACAAGTTTAATACTGACTCAGGTTTTCTGATACTAAAATGATATAGTCAGATAATTGAATCCTATCAGTCGCTGGTACTTCATTTCTTTTGCTGTATCAGCGACTAATTTTATGCCTATGTTTTTCGTCTTATCCGTCTGTGTGAACTGTTCCATATACTGGACAGGATCGAACATCATGCAGTCGTCCCTTATACGCATCGTCAGAGCACCATTATCTACTATCATATATACGTTTATGGAATGTTTGCGCTTGTTAACAAAACCATAGCGAATGATGTTTCCTGCCATTTCTTCAACACTTAATGCTGCCATATAACCTGTTTCACGGCTCAGAGCTCTTTCCGTGCAGAAGTTCATTATCTCATCGGAAGTTCTTACAACATCCTCCGTCGATGATATTTCATTTGTATACATATTCACTGCGGGTATTTCGTTCTTTGTTCCGACAGACATCAGATCAGCTATTGTTCCTGGTCTTCTCTTTATCTCAAACCATATAAGTATGAACATAATGCCAAGATTTATTATGTTTCCTACAGGATAGGCAAGCTACACTCCATTCGTACCGATTGCTGTCGACAGCACAAAAGCTCCGGCGACAATGATAAGATTCTCTGTGATTGACAAAACATTGCTCAGCAGCACCTCTCCCTGACTCTGATGTATCTTCTGAATAATGCTGTTTACCGATGAGAAAACAACAAACCATATGAATATCCTTAGCATGGGAATAGTCAATGACCATGTCAGCGAACCGCTTGAATAGAATACTGCAGCGATCTGTGGCGCAAATATGATAGTGAGCAAAATCGCGACGGCCGACATTATCATAGCAATTTTCATTGCATATACATACAGTTCCTCTATTGCCCTGCGGTTCTTCTCGCCATTAAAAATACTGCCGAGCATAAGCACCGTTCCGGCGATTACGGTCGGTATCATACCGATAAAACAACTTACCATATTCAGCACTGTCATGACAGC
>JAAZDA010000326.1 GCA_012512995.1 Clostridiales bacterium
GCCTGTGTCTCCTCGAAGTCTTGAAATCTTCAGGGTTGCATTTCTGTTTGTTTGTCAAATCATACCTGCGGCTTTTTCCGCCAGATCCGGAAGCCGGATCCCTGCTGCTCTCGAGGTGTTCCCCCGGCGCAACTCTGACATCATATCATCACATCAGATCACTGTCAACATGTTTTTTAACTTATTTTTCACATCCGTTTTCAGTGTATTACCAGCTGTGATATCTGCTGTCCGCCACCCCTTTTTTTCGAGCGGCGTTGCCCATTATAACATTACGATTTTTCAATTGCAACAACAAATTACAATTAAAAACGGAGAAAGAGGGATTTGAACCCTCGCGCCGGTTTCCCGACCTACACCCTTAGCAGGGGCGCCTCTTCAGCCTCTTGAGTATTTCTCCAAGTCTGACGATACCGCTGTCAATATAATGTTATTAGGTGCGCCCTTTTTTTGAGGCGCAGTTAAGATTATAACCAAGCAAAATTGCTTTGTCAATCGTACAACATAAGGTAGTTCAGTTATTATTTGGTACTATATTTGGACTGAGATATGCTGTATAGATCATCACCATATATGTCGTCAACAACAATTACCGGGAAGTTCTCGACAGTAAGTTTTCTTATAGCTTCTGTCCCCAGATCCTCATATGCGATGACTTCTGATGCAGTAATTGCTTTTGAAAGCAACGCCCCCGCACCGCCAATTGCTGCGAAATACACAGCTTTATTCCTGACTATTGCTTTCCTGACTTCTTCAGATCTTATGCCTTTTCCTATCATGCCTTCCAGCCCAAGATCCAAAAGTTCCGGCGCATATTTGTCCATTCTGCCTGCTGTTGTAGGTCCTGCTGCACCTATTGTTCTTCCTTCTCTCGCAGGAGACGGTCCCATATAATAAATAATGTTGTTCTTCACATCGAACGGAAGCTCTTCGCCATCAGCCAGCGCTTCCGACATCCTTTTGTGTGCCGCATCACGAGCTGTATACAAAACACCTGTAATATATACCATATCGCCTGATCTGAGTGTTGTCGCTTCGTCCTTAGTCAACGGTGTCTTAATATGTTTTTCCATATTGTCCCTTGTTGCATCCTGGTCAATGTATGCTTATGGACCCAGGCTGCATCTGATCTAATTTATGATCTTAATACGTCCCTGTCCATAAGGGTCTGAGTATTCTTCTCCTATCATACCACCAACATCTTCACTGATATATTGTTTCATCAGATCCACATCAAGCATTCCATCATTGCTGTTAAGTGAGACTTGATTTCCAAATTCTGCGAATCCATCTCCCTGGGAAATCAGCAGGAACCTGTATCCGCCTAAAGTATATTTTAATCCTGATCAAGCGGTTCGCCGCCTATCATGACATCTTTGACCCTGTACGCATCTGCACATAAATCTCCCAGATTGGTCTATCCATTCCTTATCATACATTGTCCGCTTATCGGATCACTTGTCGTCAGATCAAACGTTCACGTGCCCACTTTTTCCTGAAGCAGTGCTTCATAGTTTGTATGAAGAATAACTATTTCATCATTTGTGGCAGCAGTGTCTTATTGTGCCGCACTGACAACCATTGATGAACCGCAAGAACGCTTTCGACGGATGTCACAAGTAAAACAGATATGTGAGATTTCAGATTTCACATACAGCATGTCTGTTTACATGACAGCATATATTTACCGCAACAGGGAGTCCGGCAATATGCGTGGGATAGCTTAATATATGAACCGCAAGTGCAGTCGTCGTTCCGCCAAGTCCTGCAGGACCAATCCCAGTCTTATTTATCATATCAAGCAGTTCTTTTTCCAGTGATGCCTGATCAGGATCCTC
The DNA here is from genome assembly GCA_012512995.1 of Clostridiales bacterium. Classification (GTDB taxonomy): domain Bacteria; phylum Bacillota; class Clostridia; order Lachnospirales; family Lachnospiraceae; genus CAG-791. Next base: position 1,839 of record JAAZDA010000326.1, read on the forward strand.
GGAGTGCTCATCAGCCCTGAGGGTAAGTGCTCTCTTTGCAAGGCTTGTGCATTTTTCAAAATTTCCACCAAGGCCTACTCCCACAACCATGGGCGGGCAGGCGTTCGGTCCTGCATCTTTTACTGCCTGGAGAACCGCATTTTTCACTCCTTCGACACCGTCCGCAGGTGTAAGCATAAACACGCGGCTCTTGTTTTCACTTCCAAACCCTTTTGGTGCGACCGTAATCTTAACTTTGTCACCGCTCACAATATCGTAATGAATAATCGCCGGTGTATTATCACCGGTGTTGACCCTGCGGAGAGGATCAGCAACAACTGACTTTCTTAAGTATCCTTCATTGTATCCTCTACGCACACCTTCATTGATCGCATCCGTCAGATTACCATTGATGAAATGTACATCTTGTCCTATGTCAATAAAGACCACAGCCATGCCTGTATCCTGGCAGATTGGTATGTTATCTTCAGCCGCTATTCTAAGGTTTTCCTTCAGTTTACCGAGTATGTTTTTTCCCAGGGGCGACATTTCATTTTTTTCAGCTTTATTCAGACACTCTTTCATATCAGGAGAAAGATTATAGTTAGTCTCTATACAAAGATCCCTGACTTTTGATGTCACATCATTTACATCCACATCGCGCATTTATGATTTTCCTTTCATGCGGCAGCCGTTATTTCACCTGAGATATAGTTTCTATAGAAATAGCACTATGTCTCAGGTGAAATATTGCTCATTTTGTCAGTATGTTCTGGATCTCTGCCAGCTCTTCATCAGTAGGTTTCCCCGGATTCCAGCCGATCCTCTGTCCGTCATCTTTATATCTTGGAATCAGGTGGATATGTAAATGAAATACCGTCTGTCCGGCAACAGTTCCGTTATTCTGGACAATATTGAAGCCATCTGCACCAAGTTTTTCCTGCATGACTGTGGCCATATGTTTTGCAAGTATCATGGCATCTGCCGCCCAATCATCTGGTATTTCATATATGTTTGCAAAATGCTCTTTGGGCAGGATCAGTGCATGCCCGCGAGTCGCTGGTCCCATATCGAGTATCACACGGAACCTGTCATCTTCATATATTGTCCTTGACGGGATTTCGCCATTTGCCAGTTTGCAGAAAATACAATTTTCATCTTTCATTTAAGTGATTGACCCTCCTGCTCTTAATCTTATGCGACTGCTGCTGATATGTGCTGTAGCAGTTGTTGCTGAGCATTTTTATAATAGCACAAAGTCAGCTGCAAATAGTATTATCTGTAGCAAAACCCGAGACTGTTTCCCATCCTCAATGTGTCACCTTCTTCAAGGACTCCGGTATCGTTGGGATTAAGCCGTTCACCGTTAATAAAAGTACCTTCTGTGCTGTTAAGATCCAGTACCAGTATGCGGCCCTCACTGTCCCTGTCCAGTCGCATATGCATCCTGCTTACTCCCGGCTCCTTTATCACCTGATCCACAAACCCATCCATCTGGCCGACTGTGCAGGGAAGCCTGTCGAGATCAATTCTGTACTTTCTTCCGTCTATTGAACCATACAATTTCTTTATAGGTTTCTCATTTCTGCTTTGATTGAACGAATAGTCTTCATCAGGTCCATTCACTTCATATCGTTCGGCAGCATTAGTATCTGCAACACTCAGAGGTGCTGTGTCGCTTTCATTATTTGTGTATAAGTATTCTTCTCTGGTTCCCCCGCCTTCATAAAACATCAGGAATACCGAGCGGGCTGCTGAAAGTGCTGCCAAGCATAGAAAACCTGTTATTCCAATTCTTGATGCAATTGCTTCCTCTGACGACAGTACAAAAGAATTTCTTATCCACAGGATCACAATAGACATTGCCGAAAACACTGCCGCCAGGAAGATTCCTTTCCATAATTTATTTTTTCCATCGTCCTTAGGACTGGATTTCTCATTTGTTTTCCCATTTTCTGACTCTGTCTCACTGTTCTCTTTCCTGGTGAATTCGCTTTCATAGGCATATTCGCCCGCTCTGTCCTGATCCGTTATCTCATTCTCTGCGAAACAATCTTCTTTTGATGCTGATGTTTCTGTTTCCTGTTTATTCTCATCTTCAAGTATGGATTCCTGGAGAATGTAATTAGGATTATCAGCCAATGTCGCAAGCCTGAAGCAACAGGCAGTAGCCCACTTATCTGTTTCATCCACGTTAAGCGCAAGGAATTCCGCAAGTGCTGAAAGTCCCAGTTCCTGCATAGCTCCCTGGCCAGGCGTATTCAAAGTAAACGTGAAATACCAGCTTTCACCTTCAAAGTCAAAATAGACATAATCCGGTGAGAGCAAAAGACCTTTTTCCGAAAGCAGAAATTCAGATAAGTTCCTATATGTGCGGAGAAGCCCGCCAATCAACTGCTTCAACTGAACACCAGTTACCTTGCTGACCGCAAAAAGACTGCGGGCCGTCTGCCTGGAAGTAATGTCATAATAAAGAAAACACTGGCCTTCTATATAACGCATACTGCATGACAGCAGACCGGGTATCCTGTTTGCCGCCATCATTCGATAACGATAGTCCTCTACTCCTCCGCTTCCACATGGGATGATCATATAATTGTGAAGTGAATCATTATAGTAACGCACGCCTATGCTGTTTTCGTTTTCCAAGTCCTACTCCTTTTTGCTATCGATGACTTTTCCGGCCAGATACCTTATTCTGCGATAATGACGTATTGAATACGGCGGATCGCTTTTCCTTGCAGAAGATGAAAAATTCATCGACCATATCCCGGACGGCATGATATCCGTCGAAGCAAATAATCTGGGGGTCAATGCCGCGCTGCCACTGAATATAATTTTATCCTTGTCAACAGAAGCGTCCGATGATTCACCGTCGAGCATAAAATACTTGGTCCCGAACTGTCTTGCGACCAGTGATTTCAATTCTTCTGATAAATCCGTATTCTCGTCCTTTACATAGCTCTCCCTGAAACAAAGTATGTATGAGTCCTGTGCAAACAGGCACCTGTCATATAAAAAGAAAGCCAGATAAATGATTGCCACCATAAGGATCAAAACATAAGTGAATATAAACGAAGCCTCCAGTGTCATATATGCATCCTGTTTGCGGTCCCACGATTTTCGCCAGTCATAATGATAAGATCTGCGCATACACAACTCCTCCAAATGCAGCCATGACGAATGGGACAAACGGAATTTTGCTGTTCTTCTGTGCTTTATGCAGAATTAGCAGTATTCCGGATGCAAGAGCACAAAGGATCAATGACAAGCCCAGCAGCATGAAAGCACCTGGTGCCCCTATCAGCAATCCCATCAGTATAAAGACCCAGCCATCGCCGTTACCGACTTTATGTCCTGTAATATATGAAGATAAAAGCAGGAACACGCCTGGCATCACGGCAAATATCAGTTCAATGATCTGTACGTTCCCTTTCACGCAAACAGCGGTATCCCATATCGCTGCAACTGTTATCGGTGCGATAAGGAGAGCTGTCGGTATTTTCTTTTTTCTTAGATCGAATATCCCGGCAGGTACAAGAATAAGCGCTGCCACTATATACCTTATGATAATCTGAGTATTCATATATGACCTTTCACGCATGCACTACTATTGCCC
>JAAZDA010000327.1 GCA_012512995.1 Clostridiales bacterium
ATTAAGCATAGGTGTTGTCAGTTCCTCAAAATCTCGGTATTTCTTAACCAGTCGCACAAATTTATCAATCTGCACTGCCTTAGTGGATATACGTTCTGTAGCAGTTTCAAGTTCTGAAATTCTCTGCTCTAGGTTGCTTTGCTCGGTGTCATATTCTGTCATAAGACGATTGAACTGTCTTTCCGGCAATCGCCCTAAAGTGAAATTTTCATACAATCCCTTTATCAGATCATCTAAATCCATCATGCGACGCTTAGCTTCCAATAGCTCCTTTTTATCATTGGTATTGTCCTTTTCACACTGTATTTCATACTGTGCCTTCAACTGTTCCACAAATTCCTTTTCATCATTCAGTACATATTGTGACACTCGCTTAGCTGCCTGATAAATCAGCATTTCTACTGTACTTGCCTTAATATAATGACCGGTACATGAATGATATTTATTGTGATACCGGCTACAACGGAATGCCTGATTACTGTCATAGGTCTTTCCGTCTTTCGACTGTGAATTGATATATGCCAGTCTGCTTCCACAATCCGCACAATAAAGGAGTCCTGACAGCCTATGCGTAGGCTTTTCACTGTTTCGTCTAGGTGAAACTCGTTTCCTCATTTTCTGTGCCTTATCATAAGTTTCCTGATCTATGATAGCTTCATGAGTATTATAGAAAATAAGCAGCTCGTCCTCATTCACAACTCTTTTTCGCTTCGTCTTGAAACTGTCTTTTGTTGTCTTTCCAAGAATGGTATGCCCCAAATACTCACGTCTGCTCAGAATATAGCCGACTGTTGTTGCATTCCATGTATAAGCATCATGGTATCTCGTACACTGGCAATCCTCAGGATGGTTCTGTCTCGCATAAGCTGACGGAATAAGCACTTTATCCGCTGACAAGGTATCTGCTATTGCAGTTGCTCCCATTCCTTCGCAAGCAAACTGAAAAATGCGTCTGACAACCGAAGCGGATACTTCATCAACATACAAAGTCTGCTTATCCTCAGGCTTTCTGTAATATCCATAAGGCACAGCACCACTGACACGTTTTCCGTCTCTCATTCTAGCCTTAAATACCGCCTTAATCTTCTTACTGGTGTCTTTTGCATACCATTCATTCATAATATTCAGGAATGGTGTAAAGTCATTATCTGCCGGATTGGCACTGTCAACTCCGTTATTAACTGCAATAAAGCGGACACCTTTCTTTGGAAACATCATTTCAGTATAAAACCCTACTTGCAGATAGTTTCTGCCAAATCGTGACATATCCTTGACAATCACTGTTCCAACTCTTCCGGCTTCAATCTCTGCCAAAAGTGCATTGAAAGCCGGTCTGTTGAAATTTGTTCCTGAATATCCATCATCACTGAAATGTCGGATATTCTCGAAACCATTTTGTACCGCATAATCTTCAAGATATTGCTTCTGATTTGTTATGGAGTTCGATTCTCCTTGAATCTCATCATCACGAGACAGACGCTCATAAAGTGCTGTTATTCTGTTATCTTTAGCCATTTTCTCAGCTCCTTTCATAATGCTAAAAAATAAGAACACACAGAAAACACTTCATTTTTTAATGACCTATTTTCTCTGTATTCTTAAAATCTAACCCTTGGGATCGGTAACTACATAGGAACTATGCATCTCCATCAAATTCGGCTTCACGAATAAGCGGGTCTTTCCGCTGCCACTTCCACCTATGACCAGGATATTTTTATTCCTGGCATACTTGGGTGAGCTTGGTCTGCCCGACATCATCAGCC
>JAAZDA010000328.1 GCA_012512995.1 Clostridiales bacterium
CCGGCGAAAATAACATCATGATCTCCGACTATAGTGCCACCCCTTACTGATGCTATCCCTATCTCTTTCACAGGTCTCTTCTCGCGTCTTTCCGATCTGTCATAGACATATTCATACCCGCCGCCCACAGCTTCATTGCAGGCATCAGCGAGAGCTATTGCTGTTCCGCTTGGTGCATCGAGCTTCTGGTTGTGATGTTTCTCTATGATTTCCATGTCAAAACCTGCTGCAGTAAGTGTCGGTGCCGCTTCCCTCAGTACCTTGAGGAGCACGTTTACACCAAGAGACATGTTTGATGACCTTAAGACCGCGACATCTTCAGACGCTTTCTTCAGGTGATCTGTCTGCTCATCTGAAAGTCCCGTTGTACACAGAACAACAGGAGTCTTTGTTTTGACGGAATAATCGATGAGGCAATCCGCCGCCTTCGCGTTCGAAAAGTCTATTATTACATCACCCTTTTCATATACTTCCTCAAGACTTCTGTAAATCGGGAAATCAGAGTACTTATCTCCAAATGCATCAACGCCCGCTACTATCTTTGTGTCAGCATCATCTGCCGCCATCTGCGCTATAACTCTGCCCATACGTCCGCATGCGCCGTGAAGAATTATTGTTACCATAGCTGCCTCCTTGACGGAGCGATTTTTGCGAAGTCCCGCGCCGGAAAATCCGCGCATGCGGTTTTCTGGCTGTGATTACAGGTTAGTAATACGATGGCTCCGTTCGTCGTATTACTAACCTGTCGCCTAGAAACGCCGCCTGCGGTAATCCTGCCACAGGCGGCGTTCATTGCCTCATTTTCAATTTATTTGATTATTCCCATGCTTATCATTTCCTGGCGAAGCCTGACAGCATTTCCTTCCGTCATTTCCGTGAGCGGAAGGCGTGGTGTTCCGGCTTCAAAGCCCATCATATCAACAGCTTTCTTGACCGGAATAGGATTGACTTCACAGAAGAGCAGTTCGAACAGGCTCTCCATCTTTCTCTGATCCGCAGCAGAACCTTTTACATCGCCTTCAAAAAACTTATAACACATATCGTGCATCATCTGAGGGGCAATATTTGCGACCACTGAGATAACTCCGAGACCGCCCATGGACATGATCGGAACTACCTGATCATCATTTCCTGAATACAGATCAATATTGCCATCTGTAAGGGACATAAGCTTCACGATCTGGCTTATATTCCCCGAAGCCTCTTTGATACCGGCCACACTAGCACAATCTTTTACGATCCTGGCCGCTGTCTCGGGAAGGATATTGCATCCTGTACGGCTTGGCACGTTGTACATGATATTCGGTATCTTTGTTGCGTCAGATATTGCTTTGTAATGCTGGTAGAGACCGTCCTGTGTTCCCTTGTTGTAGTAAGGAGCCACAAGGAGCAGAGCGTCAGCACCATCTTGCTCAGCTTCCTTTGAAAGCGCTATCGCTGTCTTTGTACAGTTTGAACCCGTACCGGCTATTACAGGCACTCTCTTTTTCGTGTGTTCGATGCAGAACTTTACGACTTCCATATGCTCGCGTTCTGTCATCGTCGCAGCCTCGCCTGTCGACCCGCAGACAACTATCGCATCTGTTCCGTGATCTATCTGGAAATCAATAAAATCTGCAAAAGCGTCATAATTTATCGTCTGATCCGCATCATTTCTGAACGGAGTTACAATTGCTACTGCTGATCCCCTGAATACTGCCATATCGTTCCTCCTTTGTGCATCAGAATTTCCTGAATTTCGTCGTTTCCACCTTTGTCACTTCATCAGCAAATGTGTATATCTCATCGTTCATCGTGATGCCTGTCATCACAATGTCTGTCTCTCCGCGTTTTGTAACAAGGTCTCTCAGTTCGTCCACAGTACAGATATCATTGTCGACGACCGCAAGGATCTCATCGAGCACCAGCAGATCACATTCCATCGTATTGAGGATCTTTCTGGCAAAACAAATACCGCTCCTTATACTCTCCGCATCCTGCTGCCTCTGTTCCGCATTTCTCTGATCATAAGGAATATCATATCTCTCAAAACGGAATATCTTGAATTCAGGTTCCAGGCGCTTCAGGAATTCAGATTCCTCCACACCTTTGCCTTTCATGAATTCAATGACAATTACTCTCTCTCCCCTTGCTGCTCTCTGAAGTCCTATGCCGAGAGCTGCCGGGGTCTTGCCGTGCCCTTCTCCGGTATAAATGCTTATTCTTCCTTCTGACATATCCACCTCTGGACTTACCTGTATATCCGTTGCCCGGGTCATTCTTCTCTTTGCACTAATCTATCACCAAACCGTCTGAAAGTAAATTGAGTTCACAATGTCACATCTTATCAGGCGCTGAAAATCCAAGCGCACCTGTCGAAGCTTCAAGAATGCCGAGTGTAAGAACAAGGAGTGCTATCCAGCCATTTCTCTTCTCTTCATTTTCCTCCGGCATGATCCTTGTTTCGTGATAAAAGCTGTTGAAGCAGTTGGAAAGCTCATAAATATAAGCGCAGAGTTTATGTGGCGCACATTCATCCCAGGCATTTCTCATTATTTCAGAGAAACGGGCAAGAGACATCTGAAGGTTCTTCTCCGCAGCGCTCTGTGCACCGCGTACCTCAAGTTCCTTAAGTGCTGCTTTATCTTTACCTGTCTGCTCCATATACTTGCCAAGTATGGATTTGATCCTGACCATCGTATAGAGAATGTATGGACCCGTGTCACCTTCAAATGAGCAGAACTTCTCCATATCGAAGATGTAATCCTTTGATGCCTGGTTCGAGAGATCCCCGTATTTAAGAGCAGCCATGGCCACCTGTCTTGCCGTGGTCTCCGCCTCATCTGACGGAATATCAGGATTTGTCTTTATCTTTGCAAGCATTTCATCATTGATATCAGTAATCAGCGTCTCGAGACGCATAATACCGCCGTCACGTGTTTTGAAGGGTTTGCCGTCCTTGCCATTCACAGTGCCGAAACCTACGTGTCTCAGCTCTGTTTCCGGGCGGACAAGACCGCAGATATGCGCTGCGCGGAACACCTGTACAAAATGCAGTTCCTGGCGTTTATCAGTCACATAAAGGATCTCATCAGGATCGAACTTGTCCTCTCTGTC
>JAAZDA010000329.1 GCA_012512995.1 Clostridiales bacterium
CAAGATAACCACTATCTATGAAGGCACGAATGAAATCCAGAGAGTTGTCATAGCGGCACATATACTGGGGAAAGCAGCAAAGGACACATCTGCGGCAAAACCTTCGGCACCGGCGCCTGACATCAGAAAGAAAATGATATTCAATGATGGAACAGCCAGCGAAAGAGTCACACAGTTGGTAGAAAACCTTAAGAAGGATGGCTTTGACTTTACCGTAGGTATTCCGGCAGACACGCCGATAGTGAAGGCGGAGAGAGTCGTAAGTGCAGGACAGGGAATCGGCAGCAGGCAGAACATGAAACTCATCGAAGATCTTGCAGCGGCAGCAGGAGCAGCTATCGGATCTTCAAGGCCGGTCGCGGAAACACTTAAGTATGTTCCAATTGACCGCTATGTCGGAATGTCAGGACAGAAATTCAAAGGGAATCTCTATATCGCATGCGGCATTTCCGGTGCATCGCAGCATCTCAAGGGGATAAAGGAAGCGTCTGTAGTAGTGGCGATAAACATTGATCCGAAGGCCAAGATCTTCAGACACTGTGATTATGGCATTGTCGGTGATGTAAATGAAGTCCTTCCTCTTCTTACAGAAGCACTTGGCACGGAAGAGAAGAAACCGGCACCGCCTATGGTGAAGATGAAGAGACAGGCTCCAAGGCAGACAGCAGCTCCAAGGAAAATCCATATCTGCAACGGATGCGGATACGAGTATGATCCGCTTGTCGGGGATGAGGAAAATGAGGTGAAGCCGGGCACGGAGTTCAGGGACCTTCCAGAAGGCTGGACCTGCCCTGACTGCGGCGAACCTGCAGAGAATTTCATTGAAATTACAGTTTGATAAGGAGGCTGACTATGTATACCAGCAGAAAAATTAATGATGATCTGTACTGGGTCGGTGCCAATGATCACAGACTGGCCCTGTTTGAAAATATACATCCTATATACCATGGAGTTTCTTATAATTCGTATCTGCTCCTTGATAAGAAAACAGTGCTCTTCGATACAGTGGACTGGTCGGGAGCAAGACAGCTTCTGGAAAATATTAAAGAACTGCTCGGAGACAGGAAACTTGATTACCTTGTGATCAATCATATGGAGCCTGATCATGCGGCTTCAATTGAAGAGATCATGCTCAGATGGCCGGATGTCAAAGTTATTACAACACCGAAGGCAGTGCAGATGATGCACCAGTTCAGCTTCCCGGTAAATGACAATCTGGAAACTGTGAAGGAAGGCGACACAAGGTGTTTTGGTAAACATACTGTGACCTTTATATATGCGCCAATGGTTCACTGGCCGGAAGCTATGGTGACGTTCGATACTACGGATGGAATCCTGTTCTCAGCAGATGCATTCGGCTCATTTCGTGCACTCGATGGAAAACTCTTTGCAGAGGAATTTGATTTTGACAGAGAGTGGCTTGACGACGCGCGCAGATATTACACAAATATTGTCGGTAAATATGGACCTCACGTTCAGACACTCCTTGCGAAGGCAGCGACAGTAGAGATAAAGATGATCTGCCCGCTGCATGGACCGGTGTGGAGAAAAGACCTCGGTTACATACTTGACAAATACCAGCACTGGTCGACATATGAACCTGAAGAAAAGGGAATTATGATTGTTTATGCGTCAATGTACGGCAACACAGAAAATGCGGCCGAGGTACTGGCGGGGAAACTCGCGGAGCGTGGCGTCACTGATACGAGGCTGTATGATGTTTCGTCGACACACGTGTCGTACCTGATTTCAGACCTGTTCAAGTACAGTCACCTTGTGCTCGCATCAGTGACATATAACCTGGGAATATTTCCTCCGATGCACAATTTCCTCGCAGACATGAAAGCTCTGAATCTTCAGAACAGGACAGTTGCTGTATTGGAGAACGGATCATGGGCGCCACGCGCCGGAGCTCTTATAAGAAAAGAACTTGGAGAAATGAAACACATGACTGTTCTTGATGAGAGCATGACCATCACATCGTCGCTGCAGGAACAGAACCTGAATGAGCTTGATACCCTTGCGGATGCACTTGCAGCGTCAGTTAAGTGAAGATATGCAATAAACGATTTGCGCAGTAAATCAGCCGATTCCGTGTGTGGTAGCAACTCGCCTCATTAGCATCATTACAGTGTTTTGACCTGAACATTATTATACATAAGCTTCTTAACATGGAGAATTCAGCAGACTGTGCTGACCTCCAAGTTAAGAAGCTTTTTTCAGTGGAAAACAAACTTTTGACAAAATTGACTCTTATTACAAAAAAAGTATATTTTGATACATAAACGTTTTCGAAGAGTAAATGTACGTTAAGATGAATACGTTGATATGAAATCGAAATACGAATAAAAATGAACGCCCCCTGAGGGAGTAATCATATGTGGACATTAGAAAAATTACAGGCACAACTTTCAGAGGATAGATTCAAAGCGTTTTTTTGCATACATTACGGTTTAGCTGCTCCACATATCTGCCGGGCAGAAACAATGATCATGTATCTTGATGATCATGGGACACTTGTGTATCCGACAACTTTTATCCCGGAGCTTGAGGAGGAGGGTCTGGTTTCAGCTCTTGATAAGTGGATGCTGGAAAAGGCCTGTATTATTCAGGAAAGACTTAGAGAGTCAAATGCCAATGTAATGCCGATATATGTAGATCTTTCATCTTGGACCATGTGCAACCCATATGACATTTATGATATAGTAATGACTCTTGATAATCACAGGGCTGATGACAACACAATTAATTTTTCTTTTACTCCTGCCAGACCATATTTGAGCATGTATGGTCTCAACAAAGGTATCACTTATTTACAGCAGAAGAAACGGAGGGTCATGTTGAGCCGCTTTGGATCCGCCTGTAACACGGTAGGATTGCTCAGAGATATAAAATTTGACATAATACAGATTGATGACGAATTTGTTAAGAAGGCAATGACCTCTGAACGCAACGAAATTATACTGAAGGACATTATTTCCATGTGCCATGAGCTTAAGACACCGATTGTTCTTGGAGGCGTGGATAATCTCAGTGAATTTCAGTATGCTAAGACTCTCAATTGTGAGTATGCGAGAGGCAAATACTTTGGAAGGAAACTTACCGAAAATGAATTTGTAAGAATGCAGAGAAATAAATGAACCTTTTTGGCAACCTAGGTATCTTATTATCAAATGAAACTGACAATACACAAATAAGCAGAGCAATAATAACAACAACAATAATAACGACAATAACAACAACGCTGATAACACAAATACAGGAACGAATACAGGAACGAATACAGGAACAGGAACTACACCTGCAACAGATGGCACTGGTATAGGCGATGGAACTCCTGAAGTACCTGCAACACTTCCAATAATCGAAGACAATGCAAATGTTGGCAATTCAGGAACCAGCAACAATAATACAGGAAACGCTGGCGGAACACCTGAGACAGGAACACTCGTAGCAACAGCAGGACAGGTATCAGAAAGCGAAGTGGTCGAAGAAGACGACGAAAACGGAGTGGGTATCAAAATCACGTCTGAAGGTGGAATTGAAGAAGGAACCGGAGATCAGAGCGGAATCAAGCTGACATCTGAAGACCAGGAAGACGGAGAGGATCTTGAACGGCCTGAATACGGCGCAACTGGTAAGGATAACTGCATTCTTCACTGGATACTCCTGCTGCTGGCAATTGCGATGTTCATAATCACATTGATCAAACGCAGTGACAACAAGAAAGAATATGATGACGAGATGGATGAGATTCAGAATAGAAGAACGGGGGTGGAATAAATGTTGAACGGGTGCGCATTGGGGTTTTGCTTCTGGGATATACCAGCGGCGATATTATTGGCAGCGGTGATAGCAGGTCTGTATATTCAGCAACGCAGGCATAAGAAAAAGATGAAGGAACTTGAGGAGGGCGAACAGGAATCATAGTTTGCAGGATAATACGCATAACGTAATAAGAAGAAAAAGAGTCGGTCAGGAGCCGGCTCTTTTTCTGTGGCGCAGTTGTTACAGTTCACAGGTTTTTATATCCTGAAACGTTCTACTGGATGGTTCGAATTATAGTTTTAACTGTGAAACCCGAGGGACATTAACATTCGCGGGTAAAGAAGCGAGTCTGGCACGCCAGGACTTAAGTGTTCTTTTCAGTATGTCCTGAAATGATCTACTGAATGGCTTGAATTAACGTTTTTTCTGTGAAACGCGTTGCAACGAGATTCACAGGTAAGAAAGCAAATCTGGCATGTCAAGACAATCCTTCAGCGTCTGGACGTGCCTGTGAACAGTTACGCGCAGTTATGTCGTAAAGGGAAGATCAGCGGAGCCACTAAAGAAGGGCGAAACTGGTTACTTCCAGACGATACTGATCGTCCAGGAG
>JAAZDA010000330.1 GCA_012512995.1 Clostridiales bacterium
GCTCAGGTGAGAGCACCATAAATGTCGCGCCGTAAAGAGTATCCGGGCGTGTGGTATATACAGTTATCTTCTTGTCGGAATTTTCGACAGGAAACTGGACTTCCGCACCGTAAGAGCGGCCAATCCACTCCGTCTGCATTTTCTTGACTTTTTCAGGCCATTCAAGGTCATTAAGCCCATCGAGAAGTCTGTCAGCATATGCTGTAATCTTCAGCATCCACTGACGCAGATCTTTCTTTGTTACTTCTGCTCCGCATCTTTCACATTTGCCGTCTACGACTTCCTCATTTGCAAGGACAGCCTTGCAGCTGGGGCACCAGTTGAGCGGCATCTTTTTCTCATATGCAAGACCATGTTTGAACATCTGAACAAAGATCCACTGAGTCCACTTATAGAACTTCGGATCAGTTGTGTTAAGCTCCATGTCCCAATCATAAATGGCACCGATCTGTTTTACCTGGCGCTTGATATTACTGACATTATTTGCAGTCGAGATAGATGGGTGCTGTCCTGTTTTTATGGCATAGTTCTCTGCAGGAAGCCCAAAAGCGTCCCATCCCATGGGGTGTATTACATATCTTCCATGCATCAGCTGATAACGGCTCCATACATCGGAAATAACATAACCTCTCCAGTGACCTACATGTAGTCCGGCTCCGGAAGGATATGGAAACATATCAAGGCAATAATATTTGGGTTTCTTGCCGTCGTTTACATTTATGGGGTTTTCTTCCCAGTTCCTGCGCCACTTTTCTTCTACTTCCAGATGGTTATAAGGTTCCGCCATATATGACCTCCACGTCACTTACATATGTAAAACTCAACGTCCCTAATTCTACCCACGATAGGCGCAGGTGTCAATTGAGAGTGTGCCTTAAGTTCTCATATAATAAAAATCCGGACTGCTGTGAACTGCAGCCCGGACAAATATTACAGTCAAAACAATTAAATGGATCCCGGTATCAGCCTTCCGCGTAGCCCTCTGCTACCTTGGAAGCTCTCGCCTCGACCTCAGCGTTCTGGATATCAGCAGGTGCCTGCTCGTATCTGGAGAATTCGTAGGTATAGTCTCCGCGTCCGCCTGTCATTGATCTGAGGACAGTACAATAGTCGAAGAGCTCCATCTGAGGAACATCTGCGTCAACAGTTTGTTTTCCGCCCTGCAGAGGAGTCATTCCGAGCACGCGGCCTCTGCGTTTGTTGAGGTCACCCATCACATCACCTGTGTATGCATCCGGAACTGTTACATGGATAGAAACTATGGGCTCCATAAGTACAGGACCTGCTTCCATGAATCCCTTCTTGAATGCCTGTCTTGCGGCTGTCTTGAAAGCCATTTCAGAAGAATCTACCGGATGATATGAGCCATCATACAGGACGGCCTTAACACCGACGACAGGATATGCTGCAAGAGGCCCTCTGTCAACAGATTCCGCAACTCCCTTTTCAACTGCAGGGAAATAGTTCTTCGGTACTGAACCGCCGACAACTTCTTCTGAAAATTCATATGGCTCCTGCATATTTCCTGAGGGCCCGAATTTCATCTTTACATGTCCATACTGACCATGACCGCCTGTCTGTTTCTTGTATTTGTACTCAACATCAGAGTTTTTCTTGATAGTCTCACGGAACGCTACCTTCGGCTTCTCGGTCTCGATTTCGACCTTGTACTCTTCTTTCAGGCGATCCTTGACAACGTCAAGCTGCAGATCTCCCATTCCATAGAGAAGAGTCTGGTGGTTCTCGGAATCATTTAGAGCCTTGAAAGTGGGATCCTCAGCCATAATCTTTGTGAGTGCCTGCTGGACTTTGTCGATCTCATCCTTATTCTTCGCACGATATCTGATATAGGTGTACGGAGTGGAAATATCCATAGGAGCATATTGAACAGGATTAGCCTTTGTGGAAAGCGTGTCACCTGTCATGGCATTTCCAAACTTGGCAAGAGCGCCCAGATCACCGGCATGAAGCTCAGGCACTTCTGTAGCTTTGTTGCCCATCATTGTGTAGATCTTGCCGATCTTGGCTTCTTCTGTAGTCCTTGAGTTATAAACAAGATCATCAGTCTTAAGGACACCGGAGCGGACCTTTATAAGGCTGTAGCGGCCAATGTACGGGTCAACAATTGTTTTAAAAATAAAGGCTGTCTTGGGTTTGGCAAAATCAAAATCAGCCTCGAATATCTCATTTGTTTTGAGATTGATGCCGTTCATCTTGCGGGACTCGGCACTCGGGAGGTATTTCACAATATCATCGAGCAGTGTATAGA
>JAAZDA010000331.1 GCA_012512995.1 Clostridiales bacterium
CATCATCTCAACGTGAGCGGGAACTGAGCTTGATCCTGCGAACTGAGCGTCTGAATGCATACGGCCCATTGTATCTGTAAATCCGTAAGAAGCAGGACCTGCAGCCATGTTATCCGGATGAAGTGTACGGCCGGTGCCGCCGCCTGATGCAACTGAGAAGTACTTCCTGCCCTTCTCGAGTCTTTCCTTCTTGTATGTGCCTGCTACTGGGTGCTGGAATCTTGTGGGATTGGTCGAGTTTCCTGTGATGGAAATATCGACATTCTCCTTCCACATGATAGCAACGCCTTCCTGTACATCATCGGCGCCATAGCAGCGGACCTTCGCACGTGCACTGTCTTTGTCCTTGGAATAGCATGTCTCTGAAAGGACCTTGAGTTCGCCGGCCTGATAATCATACTCGGTCTCAACATATGTGAAACCGTTAACTCTTGAAATGATCTTTGCTGCATCTTTGCCAAGACCGTTAAGAATAACGCGAAGCGGTTTCTTACGGACCTTGTTAGCCTTCTCAGCGATTCCGATAGCGCCCTCTGCTGCTGCAAATGACTCATGTCCTGCAAGGAATGCAAAACATTCTGTCTCTTCTTCGAGCAGTCTCTTGCCGAGGTTGCCGTGTCCGATACCGACCTGGCGGTGATCAGCAACTGATCCGGGGATACAGAATGACTGAAGGCCTTCACCGATAGCTTCTGCAGCTTCAGGAGCTGTTCTGCAGTTCTTCTTGATTGCGATAGCAGCGCCTACTACGTAAGCCCACTTTGCATTCTCAAAGCAGATAGGCTGGATGTTCTCTACAAGATGGTAAATATCAAGACCTGCAGCCTCTGTAATTGTTTTGCATTCTTCTACTGAAGAGATTCCATATTTGCCAAGTGTCGCAAGGATCTGCGGCGCTCTTCTTTCATAAGATTCAAATAATTCCATTGTCTACACCCCCTTCTCACTGTTTGCGCGGGTCAATGAATCTGACCGCATCGCCTACGCGTCCATATTTGCCTGATGCCTTTGTAAGAGCGGTATTAGCATCATCGCCGGCTTTGATGAAGTCCATCATCTTGCCGAAGTTGACATACTTGTAACCGATGATCTCATCATTCTCGTCGAGTGCGAGGTCTGTGATATAGCCATCAGTAAGCTCGAGATAACGGGGTCCCTTCTCGAGTGTTCCGTATGTTGTTCCGATCATTGAGCGATTGCCCTTGCCGAGGTCCTCAAGACCTGCACCGATCTGGAGTCCGCCTTCTGAGAAAGCACTCTGTGAACGGCCATAAGCGATCTGAAGGAAAAGTTCTCTCATTGCTGTGTTTATGGCATCGCAGACAAGGTCAGTATTAAGTGCTTCGAGTACTGTAAGTCCGGGAAGGATCTCAGCTGCCATTGCTGCTGAATGTGTCATTCCTGAACAGCCGATTGTCTCAACAAGAGCTTCCTGGATTATGCCTTCCTTTATGTTAAGAGAAAGCTTGCAGGCGCCCTGCTGGGGAGCACACCAGCCTACACCATGTGTGTAACCGGAAATATCTTTTACATCTTTGGATTTGACCCACTTTGCTTCTTCCGGAATCGGAGCAGCGCCGTGATGCACGCCCTGGTGAACGACGCACATATTCTTTACTTCGCTTGAATATATCATTGTAGATCTCCTTTCAGGGATTATTGTGAACCGATCACATTGTGATCAGTGGTTTCTACCGTTGTCAATTAAACCATATTTGGCGAAAAATGTCATCAGGTATCGCCTACTTTTCAAAACTACTATAGCTGCCCAGAGCTTCTGTGTAACAGAAGCTCTCACCCTTCCTGTTTTACAGGAAGGGTTGCGGACGCTTTGTTATTCGTAGCGAAGCGCGTCGATCGGATCCATCTTCGCTGCCTTGTTCGCCGGGTAATAACCGAAGAAGATTCCGATAGCGAGTGAAACCCCGACTGCAAGTGCCGCTGAGCTGAAGGGAACATACAGGGGCAGGCTCTGCAACTTGCACGCTATTCCACCTGCGATTATTCCCACGATAAGACCTATTACTCCGCCGAGGCTCGTCATCACGATTGCCTCTATTATGAACTGCATCCTTATCGCACTGTTCGGCGCCCCGAGGGCTTTTCTTGTTCCGATCTCTCTTGTTCTTTCTGTAATGGTCACAGTCATGATGTTCATGACGCCTATACCGCCGACAAGCAATGCTATAGCTCCGATGAGCGAGGTAGTCGTTGTCTGCTTCTGAAGTTCCTTCTTGTTCTCCTCGATCATTTCCTTGTCACTGTATACCCCAATAGTTGCACTTTCTTTATCCTTAAACAAATACGTTACGTAATCTTTGATATCTGAAGACATGCTGATGACGTCAGCTCCTGTCGTGGCCTGGATCGTAAAACTGGTTACATTTTGAGTATACTCATCAGTCGCGGCATTTGCGACATTCAGGAAAGGCACAAGAAGATCCGTTGATATATCCTCTTCCTTCGTTCCGTTCTTCAGGTCATAAGAACTGATCACATAATTATATACTCCGATGACCGTATAATTTGAAACGTCATCTCCATTTGGCACAATGATCTGCTTGCCTATGGCACTGTCATTGTCCCCGTTAAAAAGGCGCTTTGCCATGAGCGAAGAAATGACAGCAACGTTCGATCCGTTAACAAGCGCATCGGTCGAGAATGTTTTGCCTGCTACCATCTTGACATTGCCTGTTGAAAAATACCCGTTATTCACGCCCATCTTATAGCAATTACTGTAATCAGTGTCCATTTTGGCAGGATCTGTGTACGCCTTACCTCCGGCCGCATAATTAGTGACACCTATTGCCTCGATCTGATCTGCGAACTTATCAAGGAGCTTAGTCATCTGATCTTCCGTAAACCAGTACACTTCATCAGAACCTGACGCGTTATAAACATACACACTTATGTTATTGGCACCATTTTGAGCCTGCTGCTTCTCCATTTGTTTTGTGGTGGATGTTCCAAGTGTAAGTATGGCAATGACTGCTGCGATTCCGATGATAACACCGAGCATTGTCAGAAAAGTCCTCATTTTGTTGGCTGCAAGATTATGAAGTGCAAGCCTTATATTCTCAAGAATCATGCTACCCTCTCATGTGCAAAACATGTAACAGGCGTCAGTCTTTTTCAAGAATTGACGCTATAGTGGCTTTTCCTTCAGCTGTTGCAGCTTTGGTAGCTGCATACTCGTGAGCCTGCGTTCCGGCTCTCTCACCTGTGATACATCCGTCTACAAGTGTAAGAATACGGTCGCACTCCTCCGCCAGTTTATTGGAGTGAGTTATCATAAGGATCGTGCATCCGCGCTCTTCGTGCAGCTTATGAAAAATATCCATTACCGTCTGACTAGTCTGTGAATCAAGCGCTCCGGTCGGCTCATCCGCCAGAATTATCGCAGGGTCGTTTGCAAGAGCCCTCGCTATGGCAACGCGCTGCTTCTGTCCTCCGGACAGTTCAGAAGGATCATGATTCATCCTCTCCTTCATGCCGACGAGCTCAAGAAGTTCCGCCGCTCTGGCACGCCTTTCTTTAAGCGGCACTCCTGCATAAAGCATCGGCATTGCGACATTATCAAGCGACGATGTCCTTGCTATCAGATTATAAGTCTGGAAAACAAATCCTATCTGTCTGTTCCTTATATGCGAAAGATCGTCATCAGAAAGCTTTGCCACATCAATACCGCGAATGAAATACTCACCAGATGTCGGCCGATCCAGCAGTCCAATTGTATTCATCAGAGTGGACTTTCCTGATCCTGACTCACCGACTATGCATGTGAATTCGCCTTCACTAACATTAAGCGTCACGCCATGAAGAACTTCAAGCTCATTCTCCGTACCGATATAATAGGCCTTCCCGATATCATTCAGACGTATCAGTTCATTACCGTTTGCCTGCGCCGAAGTGACTTCACTGCCAGCAGCTGTTGCCGACGCCACATCGCCCGTGACTTCAACGCTGTCAGCTTCCGCCGACGCCGCGCTACCCGCAACTTCACCGTCTGCAGCTTCCGCCGACGCCGCGCTACCCGCAACTTCACCGTCTGCAGCTTCCGTCGACGCCTGCTCTTCCACTTCACGGATAATATCGTCATCTTTGCTGTCACCACTGGCTTTATCTTTATCAGTTGTGCTGCCTGCCTGATCTTCAGTTGTATTTATCTCTCTCTTTTTGTGAAAAAGCATCAATATACTCCAGTCAGCATTCCAGACGTACCGCCAGCACCGCCTGTAC
>JAAZDA010000502.1 GCA_012512995.1 Clostridiales bacterium
GGAGAACATTATGAACTACTTATCTGTATCTGAAATAGCAAGTATCTGGAAGCTCTCTGAGCGTACCGTTCGCAACTACTGTGCTAACAACAAAATCCCCGGAGCCTTCATTACCGGTAAAACATGGAATATTCCTGCTGATGCTCGAAAGCCGGCAAGAAAGCTCACAGCTACTACTGCACCTAAGACTTTATTGTCTGTCCTCAAGGCAGAACAAAAAGACAAAACTCCCGGTGGAATCTATCACAAAATACAAGTTGATTTAACATATAACTCCAACCATCTCGAAGGCAGCAAGCTTACTCACGATCAGACTAGATTTATCTTTGAAACCAATACGCTAGGCGTTACCGATAATGCCGTGAATGTTGATGATATTATAGAAACAGCCAATCACTTTAAATGCATTAATATGATTATCATTCAAGCCGATTACCTTTTGACCGAAAAATTTATTAGGCTTCTTCACCTTACTTTAAAAAGCGGGACTAGCGACAGCCGCAAAGATTGGTTTGCTGTAGGTGATTACAAAAGACTTCCTAATGAGGTCGGGGGCAACAAGACTACCGCACCTGAAGATGTCCACGCTGCTGTAAAAAAACTTCTTTCCAGCTATAACAAAACGAAAACAAAAAGTCTGAAACAAATCATAGACTTTCATGTTCGTTTTGAAACCATTCATCCTTTTCAAGACGGTAATGGCCGTGTCGGCAGACTACTCCTGTTTAAAGAATGTCTACGCAACAATATCGTTCCGTTCATAATCACCGATGAGATGAAAATGTTCTACTATCGGGGCTTGCATGAATGGAAAAGCGAGCCAGGTTTCCTAGTTGACACCTGCTTATCTGCGCAAGACCATTTTAAAAAAGATTTAGACTATTTTAAGATTCCATATATTGAATAACTGTTTTACAAGGTCACTCTCTAGAGTGGCTTTTCTTTTTCCTATTGTGCCATCTGTCTCCTGACTCAGCAGTGATTCTGGAGTGGCACGGAGTGCACAAAGCCATGAGGTTTTTAATATCATGCGTTCCGCCTCTCGATAGCGGTAACTTGTGATGAACCTCAGTAGCTACAGTAATGCGTCCTTCTTTAATGCACTGCTCACACAAGGGATGCGCTGCAATGTATCTGTCCCTTATTCTTTTCCAACCTCTGCCATAACGTTTCTTAGTAGCAGGGCTTCTGTCATATTTCTCGTACCGGGCATCCATAATCTTTTGGTGCTTCTCACAGTACCTGCCGTCCACAAGTTCCGGACAGCCCGGATACCGACACGGTGTCTTAGGCCTTCTTGGCATTTTCTTCACTCCCTGCTATCAGCCGTTCAAGATACCACACGGCTTTTCTTAAGTCCTCAGTGCCATTCTTCAGCTTGAACCGCCACACATATTTAATAACATTAGCCACGTACACGGCTTCAATACCATTAAGGACTGCGGTAGCAGACTCAATGGCATCAATGCATTCTACTTTGCCGTTAGTGTAGTGCTGCGGATGATTTATCTTATCCATACC
>JAAZDA010000332.1 GCA_012512995.1 Clostridiales bacterium
AATACGAATAATAAAGCATGGATAAACGGACAAATACGAATAATAAAGCATGGATAAACGGACAAATAATGCATAAATTTGTTGCCAAAACGGACAAACCATGAAATACTGATATTTATAAGACAAGAGCCGGAGGCAAACCTAATGCTGCGAAGACGAATAGAATCGGAAATAGATGCATTTTTCAAAACAAATATAAAGAGTGCTCTGCTCATAATAGGAGCAAGGCAAATCGGGAAAACATACATCATAAGAGATTACTGCAAGAGTAATTATGACAACTTTGTTGAGATTAATTTTATAGAGAACAGAGCAGCAGTGGGCTTATTTGATAACGCCTCTGACAGCGATGATATTATTACAAGACTATCTTTACTTACTGATGTGCCACTTGTTTTGGGAAAAACAATTATCTTTTTTGATGAAGTCCAAGAGTGCAAAGAACTGGTAACTGCGATCAAGTTTCTTGTTGATGATGGACGATTCAGATATATTCTCAGCGGTTCGTTACTTGGCGTGGAACTTAAAAGTATCCGGTCAATTCCTGTTGGTTATTTACAGATATTTGACATGTACCCACTGGATTTTGAAGAGTTTTGCATGGCGAATAATGTCTCAGATGCCGTGACGAAAAGACTTCATGCTTCCTTTGATAACAAAACTCCGGTAGACGAACTCATAAATAATAAAATGCTCGAATTGTTTCATCTTTACCTTGTTGTCGGCGGAATGCCGGCTGCAGTAGACGAGTATATCAAAACAAAGGATTTGAGCATTGTTGGCAGAATTCAAAGTGGGATAGTGCGTCAGTACAAACAGGATATTGCAAAGTATGATCCTGACAACAAACTATATCTCGATGAGATATTTGAATTGATACCCAGTGAACTGAATTCTAAAAACAAACGTTTCATAATGAAGAATCTCAATGAGAATTTCAAACTATCACGTTATGAGAACAGTTTTATCTGGCTTAAAGAAGCCGGAGTTGCACTGCCTGCGTATTGTGCAAACGAACCGACAGTACCGCTTATTCTGTCAAAATCAACAAATCTGTTCAAACTGTTCCTGTCAGATATCGGATTGCTTTCGGCAATGTATTCAGATGGAATTCAGATGAAAGTGTTGAGTAATGAATCGGATATTAATTGCGGAGCCATATATGAAAACGCTGTTGCGCAGGAACTCCACGCTCATGGTTTCAAGCTGTATTACTTCAACAGTAAGAAGCAGGGAGAAGTGGATTTCCTGATCGAGCTGGGAGACAGAGTAATTCCAATCGAGATAAAGTCAGGCAAAACATACAGCCGTCATCATGCACTGGATAATCTCATAAGCAGCAAGGAATATAATATCGAAAATGGATATGTTTTCGCTGATACAAATGTAAGCAGCAATGGAAAAATAACCACGTATCCTATCTATTTTATTGATTTTATTCGTAAGCAGCAAAACACGGACGATATGATATATGATATGGATATGTCGGTATTGCAATAAATGGAGGCCCGCATGAAAAGAATAAGACGCGCATTACTCGCAATTCTGCTCATCGCCGTGATGTGTATCGGTGTGATCGGATATGCTATGGAAATCGGCAGAGCACAGGGCTCATCAGGAACGACCGGTGTGACAGGGAGCACAGCTATGAGAGGCTCAGCAATCAAAGAAGAAATGACTGAGGAAGAAATCGAGGCTCATAAGGGCGGCTTCACTGCGGGCGCCTCGGTTCACGACCCGTCTATTCTCGAAGTGGGAGATGAGTATTATATATTCGGCTCTCACATGGAATCGGCCAAATCAGGCGACCTCAGGACGTGGACTACATTTTCAACAGGTGTAAATGCGCAAAACAAGCTTTTCAGCAACCTCTTTGACGATAAACTGGAGGCTTTTGCTTTTGTCGGTAAGAACAGCGACAACTGGTATTCAGTCTGGGCTCCCGACGTCATATACAACAAGGCGATGCAGAAATATGTGATGTACTTCTGCACGTCGTCGACATATAAGAAATCATCTCTGTGTTTTGCAACTGCGGATCAGCCGGAAGGACCATACGAGTTCCAGTCAGTGATCCTCGATTCGGGTTTTAACTACAAAACAAGTAAAGAGACAGATTTCTACGATTACCACACCAAACAGGAACTGAAGAATTATCTGTCCGCAGGCGATTATGACAATCTGAAATGGCCAAACTGCATTGATCCTACAGTTTTCTATGATAAGGATGGCAAAATGTGGATGGTATACGGTTCGTGGTCGGGAGGAATTTTCATTCTCGAAATTGACGAAGAGACTGGCTATCCGATACATCCACAGGAAGATGAACAGAACGAAGTGGATGCATACTTTGGCAAACATCTCCTCGGCGGCGGTCACAATTCCATAGAAGGTCCATACATCATATATGATCAGAACACGGATTATTATTATCTTTTCGTTTCATATGGCGCACTTCAGGCAAAGGGCGGATACCAGATAAGACTGTTCCGCTCGAAAAATGTCGACGGCCCTTATGAAGATACAGAAGGACAGACGATGGGTACGGTCCTCGATCATTCCACATATGGCCTCAAAATGATGGGAAACTATTCCTTCCCGGGACTTGTTTTCACATACATGGCGCCGGGGCATAATTCAGCCTTTGTTGATGACAAGGACGGCAAAATGTATGTGGTCTACCATCAGCGCTTTGACAATGGCACAGAATATCATGAACCCCGGGTTCATCAGCTTTTCGCGAATAAAGAAGGCTGGCTTGTCGCGGCACCTTTCGCAACTGACGGCGAGACTCTGGAGAGTAGCGGGTATCAGGCTTCCGAAATAGCGGGAACATATTATCTTGTAGATCACGGAACAGATATATCTGCCAGGGTCCATGATGCGCAGAAGATAGTGCTGACTGCGGGAAACGCAGACCAGACTGATGAGACTGGCAGCCCGGCAGCAGGATCAGGCAAAACAAATTCTAAACTCTCAGCTTACAGCGGAACCGTGACAGGTGATACCGCCGAAACCACAGGGACTTTCGAACTTGATGAGGCAGCGCCTTATGTGACGCTGACACTCGGTGGAGTGACATATTCCGGAGTGATGATAGAAATGAATGATGAAGCCGGGAATGACGTGATGTGCTTCACAGCGGCCGGAGACAATAACGAAACCATATGGGGAGTGCATTACTACAAAAGTGGAGAATAATCAACGAATCTGCTACAGGTGCCTGACTTATGAGATGGCGGAGAACAAAGACGGAAAGTTTGACAATCTCAGGGCACTGATAAATAACATACCGGATGATAAGAAAACGGCCGCGGGTCTCTATAATGAGAGACTCGCGGCCTGTAAAAGCTGTGATTATTTATCAGATGGAATGTGCAGAGCCTGCGGCTGTTACGTCGAGCTCAGAGCTGCCCGCAATTTCAAGGACTGTCCGCATGGAAAATGGTAAGACAATAATACTGACTAGTTTTCTGCCGGGCTGTAGTTTATCCTCACGTCAATATCCTGACTGTAATTGCCAAAAGTTTTGCCGAATATCGTGAGCCCACCGACGTGTTCAGCATCGCGCGGAACAGCCATTCTGAATTTCATGGTGCTGTGATAGTCGAGATTGAAATCATCGATACATGTATCTGAAATCTTGAGCCCGTCAATAAAACTTCCATTATGATTTATGACAAGTAATTTCAGAAGTCCGTACTGATTCCAGTTCGGGTACCACCAATCAGGGGTAAAGAGCCCCTTTACATCACCGAAATCTCCGGGTGAAGTCCACATCCCGATAAATTTTCCATTGAGATAAAAATGAATATCTGAAGGCCAGACATCGTTGCATCCGGGAGCTTCACTTCCGAGTTCGGCGGAAATCGTAATCTGGTCGATCTTCTGCGATGCCGGAATGAAATTCGGTATGGCATATTCAACGTATCCGTTCGTGAACCACAGAATATCAGCATTGTAGCGATCGGGGTGCGCGAAATACCTGGCGTCATCTACCTCGCCTACAATTGACGTGGACGATGCCAGCCCGCATGTCGGATATACATCGTAATCAGTGTAATGACCGACGCGGATCTGCGTTCTGTATACATTCTTATCATCGGGCTTCTCACCGTTCAGATCTATAAGGATAGAATCAAGATGAACGGAACACATTTTCTGATTGCCGTGACCGCCATTTTCCATTGAAACACTGACAATTCCACAGTCCTCAAGCTTCTTAATATGACTTGTGAGGGCGCCGTTTGTTATTTTGAGGTGGCTTGCAAGTTCATTCATATTCATGCTGTGATTTTTAAGAAGAGTCTTGACGATCTCGACACGGATCTCTGAACCTAAAGCCTTGAAAACATCGAGACCATCATCCAGTGACGTGATATGTAACATAGTGCCTCCGTGATAATGTGAATTATTTTGGATTTTTCTTAATTATTGTCTGATTTGAGACATACGTCAACAATAATCGGAAATGTTTACATATTTGTACATGTATAAATTACAATGATTGCTAAATGTGTATCATAGTTTAGAATAATGAAAAATAAATTAGCAAAATCTAAAATATATATTGACATGCCGCATGATAGATACTATATTATCGTTATGAGGAAACAAAATTCCTAAAAAATAATCGAGCGCGCAACGATTACCGTCAAAATGCACAAAATAAGCAAAATAAATGTTTCAATTTACACAAGCAATACAAAATAAGAATTTGTACTAAACAATTATAGCTTTTTCTAAACGACATTCACAATTCACATCGGGCAGGGAGCCCGACAAAGGAGGAAGTATGAAGAAGAAGTTACTTGCTGCATTACTCAGCACAGCAATGGTAGCGTCTGTACTTGCCGGATGCGGCGAGACAAATGCTCCCGTAGGTTCGACAGAGGCAGAGGATACTGCAGTAGCAGCATCTGACGCAGCGGCTACAGATGCCGCGGCAGCGGATGAGACCACAGCAGATGATTCTGCAGCTGCTGCATCATCAGAAGCTGAACCGACAGCAGTTACTACAGTCGGTCCTGACAGCGGAACACACATGGAGATGTGGTCATTTGTAGAAGCTCACAACTCTTTCTACGCAGGAATGCTTGATAAATGGAATGAAGAGAATCCTGACAGACAGATCCAGATTACATTCACGACTTATCCTTATGGCGATATGCATCAGAAGCTGATCATGTCACTCCAGACAGGGACAGGCGCTCCTGACCTCTGCGATGTGGAAATGGGACAGGTTCCCAATGTTTATGAAGGAGTAGATACATGGCTTTATCCTCTCGATGATGCAATGGCTCCTTACAAGGCAGATATGCTTCAGTCACGTCTTGATGCTTACAAGGGATCTGATGGCAAACAGTACGGCGCTCCGTTCCACGTAGGTGCTACTGTAATGTACTGGAACATGGAAGACCTGGAAGCGGCAGGAATCACCAAGGATGATGTAGACGCGGTGGAAACATGGGATGATTACACAGCCCTCGGTGAGAAATATATAGCAGCAGTGAATCAGGATGGCAAATATTTTACATCAGTTGATACAGGCGGGACAGACTGGCTGTGGCTTGCAATGGCAGAGTACGGCGATGACTGGACAGGCGGATATCACGGGACAGCAAATGTTCAGCTCGATTCCGTAAAGAACATGCTCAAAATGCAGCAGAGCTGGCTTGACAGCGGAGTTGCAGAAGTTTCTCCTGATGGACATGTAGATCTTGAGGCTGGTTTCCAGAATATTCTCGATGGCAACATCGTCAGCTTCCCCAAGGCAATGTGGTACATGAGCCGTTTCATCAACTATATGCCTGATGAAAAGGGCAAGTGGTACATCACAAAGTGCCCTGTATTTGAAGAAGGTCAGAATTGCTCAGTTGGTATCGGCGGAACAGGAACAGTAGTCACACAGCAGTCATCAGATCCGGCCCTTGCAGCAGACTTCCTCTGCTATGCAAAGATGTCACCTGAAGGTGAGACTGAGATCTGGAATCAGCTCGGCTTTGATGCATGCAATACCTCACTTTGGAGTGATCCTGCGTTTGCACATGATGACACCAACCAGTACAACCAGTTCTTCCAGAATTATCCTTATGACGTTCTCAACGAGATCAACGATCAGATCGGAACTATCATGACAGTTAAGATTAGCCCTACTATCAATGAGTACACATGCACAACTACACTCAACGAGGTGCTCGAGGATAAGATGAACGTCGATGACGCTCTTAAGGAACTGCAGGATGCAGTAGACATGGAACAGTAATACTTAACAGTCAAAACAAATTCTTCACCAACTTGAGAGTGTCGATAGGCAGCCGCAATGCCTTGGCGGCACTCTCTTGTTTTAGAAGGGAGAAAAACTATTATGAAATTCAGAAAGTTCCTGTATTCTGAAAAGACGGCGCCTTATGTATTCGCACTACCGTTTATTCTGAGCTTTTGCATTTTCTGGATATATCCGCTCATAAGCGCAATAGTCATGAGTTTTCAGGACATCGGCGCCATTTCTTCTGAGTGGGTCGGCTTCCACAATTATGCAAAACTATTGAAAGATAATGTTTTCCACACTGCAATGCTTAACAGCTTCGAATATATGCTGTTTTCCTGCATGCTGCTGATCCCGTTTCCGATGCTGTTCGCAGTTCTGATGGATTCGAATCTTGTAAAGGCGAAGGGCGTCTGGAAGGCTATGCTCTATGTTCCGGCTCTGACATCAGTGGTCATTTCCGGTACATTGTTCAGACTTATGTTTTCCGAATACAAAACAGGCCAGATGAATGTCATCATGACCATGCTGGGACTTTCGACAGTGAAATGGCTCAAGATAAAGTGGACATCTGAAATTGCACTGCTCCTGTTATGTTGCTGGAGATGGACAGGAGTAAACATGTTGTATTTCCTGTCAGGACTTAAGTCGATTGACAAAGAGCTATACGAATCAGCCGACATGGACGGAGCGTCGTTCGGTCAGAAATTCAGATTTATCACGCTTCCATTGCTAAAACCTACGACAATATATGTTTTGACGATAAGCATTTACGCAGGTCTGTCGATGTTCCTTGAAAGCTACATGTTATGGGCAGGCAACAGTTCGCCGAACAACATCGGACTTACAATTGTCGGATACCTGTATAAGCGTGGCATAGAGAAGAATGATATGGGTTACGCCTGCGCTGTCGGTGTAGTGCTGATGGTGATCGGACTTATCATCAATTTCATTCAGCTCGCGCTAAACGGTTCACTCAAGAAGGAGGAAGAATAATATGTCTATTTCGACCACTTCTGTAAAAAAAGAGACCGGCGGTATGAGAGTTAAGAGAAATATCGGAACGGTATTTGCAACGGGTTTCTTCGCAGTACTGAGCTGCCTGATTTTCTTCCCGATATTTGCTGGAATAATCGCATCGTTCAGACCTGGTATTGAACTAATCCGCAGAGGCCTTTCGGTAAACCTCGATGTGACCACAATGAATCTCAACAACTATAACTATCTGTTCAGCGGGAACGCGGATTCCAAAAAGTACTGGATGTGGTTCAAGAACAGTATGGCGCTCACACTCGTAACGGTCGTACTGACATTGCTCATCTGCTACTTCGTGGCATATGGCATCACGATGTACAACTTTAAGCTCAAGAGAGTGCTGTATTTCCTGGTCATCGCTACAATGATGGTTCCGTTCGAAATACTTATGCTCCCTCTGTATAAGGAAATAATCGGACTGAAGCTGATAGATACAATGGCAGGCGTTATTTTGCCCGGACTGTGCGGCGCCTCGACTATATTCTTCTTCCATCAGTATATGCAGTCGCTGCCGAGAGCGCTTCTTGATGCTGCCCGTATTGACGGCGCAAACGAGTATTACATATCGGTAAAGATCATGCTGCCGATAACGAAACCTGCATTTTCAGCAATGGCTATACTGTGCGCAATGGGTGCATGGAACAGCATGCTGTGGCCGCTGCTTGTTTTCCGCAGCGCGGACAAATTCACACTGACAATAGGTCTTAACACCTTGCTCACACCATATGGTAATAACTACGATATGCTGATTGCGGGATCGATGCTGGCAATCCTGCCGATCCTTCTCATATTCCTCTGCTTCCAGAAGTACATAATAGACGGAATGACAGCGGGTGCAGTCAAGGGCTGACGGCAAAACAAGTTCATAACAACAGAAATTATTGCATTATGTGATCTGTTGAAAAGAAACTGCTTTGATCAGATGCATAACACAAATTTCAAAGAAAGGAAAATGACGTTTTTGTCACGCTGATGGAGACGTCACACACTCAAACATGGCAGATAAGGCAAAAATGACAGTTGATCCGTCTTTCAGGATCGCAGAGATAGACAAAAGACTATATGGCTCGTTCATTGAGCACCTGGGAAGGGCTGTATACACCGGTATTTATCAGCCGGGGCATCCGTCTGCAGATGAAGACGGCTTCAGGAAAGACGTCATAGACCTCGTAAGGGAACTCGGTGTGCCGATAGTCCGCTATCCCGGCGGAAACTTCGTTTCAAATTTCTTCTGGGAGGATTCAGTTGGCCCTAAGGAGAACAGAAAAGCACGCCTCGATCTCGCATGGAGAACAACGGATACTAATCAGTTCGGTATAGATGAGTTCCAGAAGTGGTGCAAAAAGGCTGACACGGATATCATGATGGCCGTGAATCTCGGAACAAGAGGAACAGCAGATGCACTCAATCTTCTCGAGTACTGCAACCTCAATACAGACACGACATATGCAAAGATGCGCCGCGCGAACGGGCATCCGGAACCTTATGGGATCAAAACATGGTGCATGGGCAATGAGATGGACGGCCCCTGGCAGGTCGGACACAAAACGGCCGCTGAATACGGAATGCTTGCCGCAGAGACAGCCAAAGCCATGAAGGTAATGGATGATTCACTTGAGTTCGTCATGTGCGGATCATCAAATATCAAGATGCCGACCTTCCCGGAGTGGGAGAGAATCACGCTTGAAGAAGCATACGACTATGTGGATTATGTTTCTCTCCATCAGTATTATGGCAATCCAGCGGGAGACACGGCAGATTACCTTGCCAATACTCTCGACATGGAGACCTTCCTTCACACAGTCGAATGTACCATAGACTATGTCAAGGCCAAGCGCCGTTCGACAAAACAAATTAACCTCAGTTTTGATGAATGGAACGTCTGGTACCATTCGATGGACAAGGACAACGAGAAGATGGCCCGTGAGCCCTGGGATCAGCACCCGGCGCTGCTCGAGGATAACTACAATTTCGAGGATGCTCTGATGGTGGGACTTATCCTCATCACGTTCCTCAAGCACGCAGACAGGATAAGGATCGCCTGCCTGGCGCAGCTAGTAAATGTCATAGCTCCGATAATGACTGATGAGAACGGAAAGGCATGGAGACAGACAATTTTCTATCCTTTCTATCAGGCTTCCAAATACGGCAGAGGTATTGCTCTCGAGTGCCCTCTCGCGAGTGGAAAACATGACACCTCAGGACACACGGATGTCACAGATATCGATGCGACAGCTGTCTATAATGAAGAGAAGAAAGAAGTCACGATATTTGCCGTCAACAGGAACATGATGGAAACAGTTGAGCTTGACTGTGATCTGAGAGCATTCGGTAATTCGCTTAGGATAGGTGAGCATACAGAGATGGCGGGCTACGGAATCAATGAAGTCAACAGTTCAGCGGATGACAGAAGAGTCGCGCCAAAACCTGTAGCTGATCCTGCGGACGCACTGTCTGACGGATCGTATAAGACGGCGCTGAAGCCGCTGTCATGGAACGTCATCAATTTCAGGATAGAAAAATGATCCGGCGGAAGACCCATATGTGGGCTCTTGTGCCTGCAGCAGGCCCATATGTGGACCCTTGTGCCGGCGGCAGGCATGATGTATCAA
>JAAZDA010000333.1 GCA_012512995.1 Clostridiales bacterium
TCTGTCACCTGCGTATAACAGTAGCCTACGATATAAGGGGTATTCTTTATCGCTGACGTGATCCTGTCGAAGCGCTTAAGGAATTCTTCTTCTGAACTTACAGTATTGCCGTATCCCCAATCATCTTTTCCACCACCTGCAAAAGCTATACCGCCGTATTCGCTGATTATTACCGGTTGACCTCTGTACTCATAGCCATCAGCCATCGCGCATTTGTTCTTGCAATGATAGATTTCATTAGAAACTATTTTCTCTTTGTCCTGATATCGCTTTTCAAATGCTTCGCCGTTTTCTTCATAATCATGTAGTGTAAGCAGATCTGAAACAGTGTGCTCCCAGCCATCATTGACGATAACCGGTCTCATCTGATCGATGCTCTTTGTAAGATGATAAATTGCTTCCGTAAACTGTTGCTCGGCAAAACATGTTTTGACGTCAGGTATGCCCCACGATTCGTTGAACGGTGTCCATGTGATTATGCATGGATGGTTATAGTTCTGCTTTACTGCCTCGATCCATTCTTTCGTGAGCTCTTCTATCGCTGTATCATCAAATCTGAATGTGGCCGGCATCTCGCTCCAGACGAGCATGCCCTTTGCATCGCACCAGTACAGGAACCGCTCATCCTCGATCTTCATGTGCTTTCGAAGGCCATTGAAGCCGAGCTGATGTGTCTTGTCTATATCCTCAATAAGAGCACCCTCAGAAGGAGGCGTAAGCCCTGATTCCCGCCAATATCCCTGATCAAGGATGAGCCTCTGATATATCGGCACTCCGTTCAGCAGGACTTTCCCATCCTTTATTGCAACATCTCTTAACCCAAAATATGATTTCACTTCGTCAATCGTTGCGCCGTTTCTCTTAAGCGTGATGGTCAGATCATAAAGATTTGGTTGCTCAGGCGTCCATGTATGAATACCCCAAATGGATTCTTCACCGTTTACAACATTTATAACATCCGTGCATATGCCATTATCCAGCTTTACAGATGACCTGTTTATCTCTCTTCCGTCAAAACTGATTTCTGTATCAATAGTAATATCATTTATAGTTGTCTCCTGATCCGCATAAATAGGTTTGCCCGTCTGAAAATCACTGTTCTCAGAGCATATTTCCACTCCGGCAACATTGCAATCAATTCTCACGTTTTTCCCGGCAAAACTCGGTGTTATCTTCAGGTTCTCGATGTGAAGTGCAGGCACTTCCTCCATCCAAACGCTTTTCCATATGCCTGTTGTCTGTACATACCAGCAGGCAAAATTCTGATCTTTCCAGCGCTGTTTGCCGCGCGGCTGATCAAGGCTCGGGGAATCATCGACCTTGATGGTGATATCATTTTCTCCAGTACCGAGATGATCCGTGATATCAAATCCGAACCGTGTATACCCGCCGGGGTGCTCACCAACCATGTCGCCGTTCACAAAGACCTTTGTGTGGAAATCACTTCCTTCAAGATGAAGAATTTCCCTGTGGTTCTCCAGAATGGTGTCTATTGACACGATCTTGTGATACCAGACATGGTCATGCCTCGTCTCATCGTGTATCCCGCTCATCTCAGTCTCATACGAAAATGGAACAGTGATCTGCCTGTTATCTCTTGGAAATGCTTCAGCCCATCTTTCCTTCTCACCCTGATCTTCATCATCAAAAAGGAAATCCCATGTTCCATCAAGATCTGTCCAGTTGTTCCTGACCATCTGCGGTCTCGGGTACCCCTTGGACTTATTCAGTGAAGTCATTTTTCTCCTTTTTGCGAATTCTTATTGTTTTGATTTCAAAAGCACCGAAATGTATTGGTAATGCATTTTTATCTGCAATTAGTCTGCTCTGAATGTTCTCCAGAAGATCGCAGTCAAAACAATCTGCTCCTTCTATCATTGGCATTTTTACAGATGCCACGCAATCTTCCTTTTTAGATTCATAAAGACGCATAATGATGTCGCCGCTTCCATCCTCAGCCTGCTTTACAGTTTCAAGTATTACGTTCTCTCTGCTGCAATAAAACATGCCAGTTCCTGCGAGGATGCTGTTGCCTGGATGAGATGTGACCGGTGTGTTGAACTCGATTCCCTTTCTCACGACATCGGAATCTTCAAAAGTGCCCTCCCAGGCGGTGAAACCATATCTGAACTCCTGAGTCCCATTGTCGGCCCTCATTTCAGGGCACGCTGCTGCCGTAAGCAGTGTAAGCTCAAGTCTGTTCTCATTCATGCTTATTCCGTATTTGCAGTCATTAAGGACAGCTGCCCCGTGGGCTCCATCACAAAGTGCAGAATATCTGTGATTGCAGACTTCAAATCTCTCCTGATCATAAGCTCTTGATCTGTGAGTTGGACGCTTTATGTACCCAAACTGTATTTCGTTGATCCCTTCTTCAGCCATGACACTGACCGGAAATGAAACTTTAAGTAACCTGTGAAGTTCATTCCATTCAACTTTCATTCTGATCTCAACAACTGTGCTTCCCGCATCAAGTCTGATGTACTGCTCATATCTTGACTTCCCGATGATTCCAGTCACTTTTAAAACAGCAGACAGTCCTTCTTTGCAGATCACTTCCGTAGAAATATCCCTGGGTCCGGGCATTTCCTGTTCTATATAATTCGAATCAATATCCCAGGAGTCGAACTTTCTCGGCACATCCTTATACATTTCCAGATGATTCATAGGAGCTGCCGCAAATTCCCGGCTCTGGCTGCCGTCCTTAAGCACGTATGATGTAATTTCACCGCTGCTGTTTACTGCAGCCCTGATCTTTCCGTTTTCAAAAACAAACATTCCATCAATCAACGAAACAGATGCAACATCAAGACCTCTGATTTCTACATCGGGTGTGACCGTAACTGCAGAGAGCGCCGGTATAGTGATGAGAGATTGTTTTGCTCCAGTTTCAAATTCTTCCGGCAAATCAACCACTACCGTTCGTTCAAAGCCAAGCGAATTATAAAATGAAACACTTTTTGCCTGGTGGTCCTCACGACTATTGCTGTCACCGGTGTTTGCCGTCAGAACATCCAGTGCGTCAGTGCGAAGTTTTTTGCAACCTTCCATGAGTTTTGCATATTCAGCAAGCGCATCCTCATAAACCCTCGCTATTGATGATCCCGGCAGAATATCATGAAATTGGTTCAGCAATAATTTTTTCCAAAGCTGTTCCATCTCAACTGATGGATACTCATACGAATCAACAAGGCGTGAGGCGATCGCATTCCATATCTCTGTCTCGCGAAGAAGAGCCTCTCCCGTCCTGTTCGATTTTTTGACCTTAGCCTGTGAAGTATATGTCCCTCTGTGTGCCGTAAAATACAGCTCACCTGTATATGTATGCCTGGGTCCTCCAAGCTTATCCATATCTTCGAAGAATTCCAATGGACCGGCCAGTTTCAGTTTCACTCCGCCTTCGATATCTTTTTGCCGCAGTGCGTATTCTATGTGATCCCTTGTCGGGCCGCCGCCACCGTCACCATATCCAAACGGAATAAGGAAGCCCTCTATATCAGCCTGTCTGCGCTTTTGCCACGTGTCGTTCATTTCGGCAGGATTCGGATCATATGTGTAGCTTGTAGGAAGAAACGCTGTTATTGCACTGCCGTCCATTCCACGCCAATTGAAATAATGATATGGGAA